>DAIQOU010000168.1:0-9110 GCA_036787725.1 Bacteroidales bacterium | reverse complement strand
CATCAAAGGATTTGTACTTAAGTCTTTTCCTTTCAATTTTACATAGTAATTCTTTTCAAGGAATATTCTTACTTGTTTCGGAGGTTTATTTCCTATCTCGAATGTATATTTTCCGTCACTCACGTTATACCATGGATAAAGAGCGGTTCCTCTAAAGTTGGTAAGTCCTCCCTGTGTTACATCCAGATGTGCTGTACGCCAACGTTTCATATCCCAGTAACGATGTTTCTCGAAAGCCAGTTCGACACGTCTTTCCTGTCTTACTTTCTCTATAGTTACCGAAGTCAACGGTTTTATTCCGGCTCTCTCCCTGATTTCATTCACAGATGCCAACGCCTCCGTCTCTTTACCTCCCAATTCGACACAAGCCTCTGCATGATTCAAATATATTTCTGCCAATCGAAATACCACCCAAGGAGTAGAGGATTTCCCCATATTCATGTCTGTCAATGTTTCATCAAAAAACTTCTTCTGGTAAAATCCGGTTTTCGAACCGTCTCCGACATCCGCACCTCCATCTTTACCCGAAGTGGCATATTCGACTCCTCCTATCTCTACTATATTTTTTCCGCTCGGTTGATCCGTTGCCTGATATTTTGTACCGTCGGGAGCAATCACTCCTCTCATCCACTCCACTTGCGTTCCTTTACAAGGAGACCAAGGCAAATAAACAGAACCAAACAAACGGGGATCTTTACCTGTAAATAATTCGATGGGGCTATTGAAACGACGGGGAGTTACGCCATCCGATTCATATATTTTCAACTTTCCGTCAGCACCATCCGCATATTCATAAGCTTCAACCAGTTCCAACGTAGGAGCCATGCCGCATCCCCATCCTCCGCCTCTGTACGAGAACGGAGCGTTGCGTTTGTCCCAGTCATGCCCTTTCCCTCCGGCTATATTATACTGTTTCTGAAAAATATATTCTTTTGTATTTCCATTGGTAGCTTTGGTAAATATATCGCAGTAGTTTTGAGCCAAATCATCCGGATCGGCAGAAGCGGTTCTTTTTAAGTCGTAGATGCTTGGAACCATATTATCCAGAATCTGTTTGGATGCATTATAGGATTCCGTAAAAAAGTGTGACGCTTTATCGGACGGTATTCCGACAAGTCCGTTTTTCTTGACCGTTCCGTATCTGGCAATCGAACCGGCATACAAACCCGCCCGTGAACACAAGGAAAGAGCAGCACCTTTCGTTGCCCGGTATTTTGCGGAAGCTCCTCTTGTAGCAGGCAGGATATCGGCTATCGCCTTGCACTCTTGTATAATAAAATTATATGTTTCCTCCTCCGTATTTCTGGCTATATAGAGCGCGCTTACATCTCCCGGAACATATACTTGAGGCTCGGTGAGAAGAGGGACTCCTCCATACCTTTTTACCGAAGCAAAATAATGTAAAACACGTATGAAGCGGGCTTCCGCATCCAACAATTCTTTTTCCGCAGTATTTAATACAGTTGCATCTTTCAATTGTTTTAAGAAATCATTTACCCGACGAATATGAGTGTATCGGTCCGATAAGGCATCATCAAACAACTCATCGGCATACGTATAGGTCGCATTACCATTATCAAACAGAGGATCTTTTTGGTAAGATCCTTGCGCTTCATCCGACAAAGAAGTGAGGTTCATCAGCTGGTAGGCTGAGCTGTACCAATCATTATACTCATCCATCCGAAGCCCGTCATACAACCGTACCATGGCTGCATCAATGGCTTTTGGGTTTCCCCATACCTTATCCGGAGTTATAATTCCGCTGTAATTATCTCTTTCCAGAAAATCGCTGCAACCTGCCAAGCCCATAATCAGACCGGTTAAAAGGATATACCGTGTTTTCAAATATATTTTATTCATAATCATTATCATTAAAATATTAGGTTAACTCCAAAATTATAAGTCTTTAACTGAGGATAATATCTCAGTTGATATTGGTCACTCTCGGGATCCACGCTTTTCATAAATCCGTTTCGGTCGGAGAAGGTGAAGAAATTATTGAGATTGACATAAAATCTTATTCTTTCCATTCCCCACGATTTTATCAAACGAGCCGGTAAAGAATACCCGACTTCCAAGGTTTTTAATCGCAGGTAGTCCGCTTTATGCAATGACCAGGAATTCTCGGTCCGATTATCACTGAATCCGGCAACACGAGCCGCCGGCATCTCACCCGGTATCCATTTGCTGTAAGGATCTGTCGGATCTTCACGATGCCAGCGATCCGTCATGATTTCGAAACCGTTTCCCAGTCCTTGTTGAATAAACGGATCCAATACATCATTATTGATATAAATGTTATGTCCGGCCGCTCCCTGGAAAAACAGTGTCATATCAACACCTTTGTATTCGGCACCTACGTTCAGTCCGTAATACATGCGCGGACTGCTTCCGTGCCCAATCGGTTGCACATCTTTATCGTCGATAATCCCGTCGTTGTTCCAATCTTGGAACTTAAGATCTCCCGGCATCAACGATTTATTTCCGTTTTTATCTTGTATCGGAGAATTCAGGATTTCTTCATACGATTGGAATTGCCCGACCACTTTCTTTGCCCAGCGTATATCTTTATACCGACCGTTGGAGTTGTCCCGCCAGTTCTTATACATATTGGTAGACGCTTCCCGTTCTACATAGTCGTTGATAATACGTGTAGCAGAAAAGTTGGCCGATAGATTGTACTTAAAATCATTGATCTTATAATTATGTCCGATACTGATTTCAAATCCTCTGTTTTTGTCCGAATTAAGATTTTCCTGGGGCATGCTCTCTCCAAACGTGGTAGGAAGGCTTCCGGTTCGGGTAGCCGGCAATCCTTCGCGATTGCGTTGGAACCAATCGAACTCCATGGTGATCAATCCTCTTTTGAAAGAAGCTTCGAATCCGATATTCGCAATCTTTGATTCATACCACGTCAACCACGGATTGGCCATTCCTTTATTTACAAGGCCTAAAGTCAACTTATCTTCTCCCAACACATAATTCCCTTCATATTTATATCCCTCCAAGTATTGGAAGGCCGAAAAACTTCCTTCATCTCCCACCTTGGCATACGATCCTCTTATCTTAAAATTATCTATTTCCGGCAATACATTTTTGAAGAATTTTTCTTCCGACATACGCCATCCCAGAGATACTCCCGGAAAGAATCCCCAACGATCTCCTTTTCGAAATTTATAGGAACCATCGTAACGGAAACTGAATTCCACCAAATACTTGCTGTCAAAAGCATAATTAAAACGGCCTACCAATCCTTCGTGTGCGGTCGATTCGGTTTTACCACCCGTGCTTTGATTTGTTTTATCTCCGAAATCCAATTCATCGATCATTCCGATTTCGAATTCTTTATAACCTTCTACCCATTTTTTCTTATCATAATACATTTCCCACAGCACCAATGCACTCACATCGTGTTTCCCGAAGAACGTTTTATTATAGTTCAACGAATACTGTTGAGTCGGTTTGTACCAATTGATGGATTTGGAATTCAATTCAGACTTGGAATTGACTGTCTTTTTATCATACGTATCGGCTATTGAATTGTATGAATATTCATAAGCTTCTTTTTTCCATTTCTTCTCTTCGTCATTTTTATAATCGTAGGCTACCATTGCTTTAGCGATCAATCCGTCTACCTTCGGAATATTCCAAGACACAGCGATCGACGAGTTAAACTCATGACGGTCACGGTTATCGTAGCCGGCATGTTCCTTATAAGACATATGTACCGGATTGGGCATCGATACGTTGGCTTGCCAATATTCCGGATTATTGTTTGCATATACCGGGAAAGTAGGATTGGCCATTTGTGCCTCCTGAAAGATTTCTCCCGCATCCCGCGGATGCACCCGCCGATCTTTCATTCCTCTCAATTGCAAGTCTACACTCAACCCCTTTGCTACTTCTACCGTAATATTGGAACGCACGTTATACCTGTCATAATTCCAATCGTTTGAACGTAAAAGTCCGTCTTGGCTCAAATAGGCTAAGGAGACATAATATTGAGTTTGTTTGGTACCGCCCGAAACGCTTAAACTATGTGAAGTTTGCGGGGCCGAATTACGTATCGTTTCATCCCACCAATCGGTACCGACCGAACCATTTCTAAAACTCTCCAATTGCTTTTCGTCATAGACGGGTTTTCCGTTGATCGGATCCATATTATATACCGCTTCATTATAAAGACTTGCATATTGATAAGCATTCATCAGTTCCGGATAACGGGTAGCCTGTTGAAATCCGACATATCCGTTATAATTAATCTTCGCAGGAGCTTCTTTTTGTCCTTTTTTAGTCGTTATCAACAAAACCCCGTTGGATCCTTTGAAACCGTATACCGCAGCAGCAGCATCTTTCAATATGGATACCGACTCGATATCATTCGGATCTATTTGATTAAAATATCGCTCCACCCCGTCTACGATTACCAACATCGATCCGTAGCCTCGAATATCGATATTGGTATCGGCATCTCCGGGTTTACCGGTTCGTTGAACTCCGCGCAAGCCGGGAAGCCTTCCTACCAGCATGCTTGAAATATTGGGAGCGATCACTTCTTTTAAGGTTTCTCCCTGCAAGGCCGATACGGAACCGGTCACCGAAACCTTTTTTTGGACTCCGTATCCGACCACAACTACTTCATCCAGCATTTTATTATCTTCTTGAAGCACAATGTTCAAATCACTCTTCCCGTTGACCGGTATTTCTACACTTTTGAAACCGATGTAAGAAATTTCAAGCACCGCCGTAGAGGGGACCTCAAGGATAAAGTTCCCCTCCATATCACTGATAGTACCGGTGGTCGGTTGACCTTTTTGCCTTATGGAGGCCCCGATTACCGGTTCATTGTTTGAATCTGTTATCACCCCTCGCACTTTAATTTTCGATTCTGACTGAGTCGGAATATTAGTTGAGTTTCCCGTAGCATGCAGCGATTGAATCAGACCGGGCCATAAGGATAACACAAAAACCAACATGACTGCTTTTTTGAAGTTTTTTTTCATGAATAATAGATGTTTTAGTTTATAATAGATTTAAGATAAATAGTTTAAAAGGGTACAATAGGAAGCTATCTATTCAGAGAATAATCGCAGACAGCAACTGCCAAATAAGAATCTGCACATCCGTAATAGAGATAGAATTTATCATTCAAATAAGCCAATCCTTCGATAAATACCGTGCCGTCGACATACTGTCCGCTCTTTTCAAAAGGAGCTTCGGGATAGAAAAAGGGTTTATCTAACCGGCCCAGCACTTTATAAGGATCTTTTGCATCGAAGAGAAGCTGTCCGGCACAATAAGCTCCCGCGGGATAATTCGAATCGCCGTCTGCTCCGTGCTTTCCGTTTTTTCCGTTATATAAAAGAACAATACCGTCTTTAGTCAAAATAGCCGGAGGGCCGCATTCTGTCAATTGACTGTCAAAATATCCTTTCCGGGGCTTTACCATTTCTTTCAACTCATTATTTTCGTCCAATACCGGCTCCCAATCGATAAGGTTATCTGAAGTAGCTGCACAAACAGATCTTTCTCCCCAATACATGAAATAGTGTCCGTTTATCTTCTCGATAACCAGCTTTCCGTCCTTAATCGTTGTAACTATAGAAGCCGCTTTACATGCCAGCCGTTCAAACCTCCCGTCATAAGCTTTTCCAAATGCTAATCCGTGTTTCTCCCAATTAATAAGGTCCCGAGAAGTCGCGACAGCCAAACGTGGTACTTGTCTGTTCCAGGCCGTATACAACATGACATATAATCCGTCCTCTGTCATCGTTACCCGGGGATCCTCACAGCCTCCCGGCCATTCAATGTCTTTATAATCATCCTCTGCCGGATAAAGCACGGGGTCTTTTCGCCGATCCATTGTTATTCCATCCGTACTTTCTGCATACCCGATACGGGACGTGCGACGTCCTATTCCCTGACCCGAATTGTCTTCTGCGCGATATAAAACCACAATTTTACCGTCCTTTACCGTAGCTGCGGGATTGAAAGTATCACTCTCTTCCCATTTCATATCTTTTTTTTGCATGGGACAATAAAACAGTGTCGAAGAATCGGGAGAAATGACGGGATTTACTCCCTCGGGACGAACAAACTCGCCGATGGCCCAATCGGGAAATTCGGAAGATTCTTTTTTTACTTCTTTTACTTCCCGTTGTTTACCTCCCGAACATCCCGACAGCATACCGATGATCAGTACCTGTAAAAAAAATACGTTTGTTAGTTTCATGTTATATTATTATTTATAAAAAATGATTTAAGGAGTTATCTGCTTTTCATGAAACAGCAGTTCTTTTCCGGACGAGGGTAAAAATAGTATGGCTCAAGGTATGCAGGTGTACACTATTTTCCTAAATGTGTACACTTCCTTTTTCCGGGCATTTTTTTACTCGGTTTAGCTTGTATACTTTTGTTTGTTATTATACCTTTATTTTCTTTTAACGAGAATCACATGAAACACCTTCTTCTTTTTTTCTTGTCCCTTTTTTCTTACCCTCTCTATTCTCAATATGCCACCATACATTTGTCCGGTTCGGAGGGTATGTCAAACAGCTCGGTCAATTGTTTGTTTGAAGATTCCGAAAATATTTTATGGCTCGGTACTTGGGACGGACTCAACTCTTACAATGGCAGAGATGTTAAAACCTACCGTTACAACAAGAAAAATGAATATTCCATCAGTAATAATATTATTCGTCAGATTATAGAAGAAGACAGCGTACACATTTGGACAGTAACCGATAAGGGTATAAACAGGCTCAATAAAAGAACTCAAAAATTCAGTCGGTTTTTTGAAGGACGCGGAGGATTTATCATGACGATGATGGCCGACAAAACACCCCTTTGCTATATCCATAACGATGGTTTATATCATTACGACACAGAAAAACAATTGTTTGAAAAAGCAGATCATGGAATAGGAAGCAATGTAAACAACATGGCCGTTGATTCTTACAACAATCTGTATGTATTATACAGGAACGGGGTATTAAAAAAATACAGGCTGAATAAGGAAGAACGCCGGATCAGAGTAAGGCATGAGATAATAGTGGAAACAAACCCGGAAATAGCGACTATCTTTTTAACACCGCACCAATTGATCATAAATTATACTTCTTTCCTAAAAATCATCAATACCCGAACTTATGAAGAATACAAGATAGATATCTTCGAAGAAAAAAAAATAAATAATATAGCCTGTAAAGAGGACATTATTTATATTCACTACCATAATAATGAGTTTGCCAAATATGATATCCGAAACAAGAAATTATCCCCCATAAATGAGATACCGAATCAATTACCTGTTTTTTCAATGTATGCCGGTCTTCAGAATATACTATGGATCGGCAGCGACGGACAAGGAGTGATCGGCGTACACGAATATACTTCTCCCTTTAAGACCGTAAGAATGGATGCTATCGTACGCTGCTTTGCCGAAGAAGGAGATAAATACATATGGATAGGAACAAAAGGAGACGGTATTAAACTCGTCAACAAAGAAACCGGGCAAATTAAAAAAACAATAACCAGGAAAGACGGTTTAGTATCCAACTCCGTATACACCATCAAGAAAAACAAATCGGGAGATATGTTTGTGGGAGCAGACGGGAACAAAATAAATATTATTTCCCCTCAGCATACCCTTTCCCATCTTATTATACCTGAAGGATTACCCGTTCCGGAAAATATCTACAGTATATTGTTTACCCACGATTCTTTAATGTGGGTCGGTACCTCGGGAAACGGATTTTATAAGATAAATATACAAAAAAGAAACAATCAATATCTTGCTAAAAGCATAACCCGTTACCAACATGGCAATGCTCCGAATTCTTTAAGCGGTAACTCGATTTATGCCATTGAAAAAGATAAAACATATCCGGATGTGCTTTGGATCGGAATAAGAGGCGGGGGTGTCAACCGCTTTGAAATTTCCACCGATAAATTTACGGATGCGGAGAGTTTGGGAACCGATATTGCATTATCGGGCAATGATGTATTATGTTTGTATAAAAGCCGGGAGAATAATTTATGGATCGGAACAAGTTACGGGTTAAACAGATTGACAGACCAAGCACCTTACAGAAGTAAAGATTATTCCGAACATACCGAGTTTGTAAACAATACAATTCATGGTATATTGGAAGACAACAAAGGAAACATGTGGATATCAACGAATCACGGACTTTTATTTTTAGATCCTCATACCGAAAAAATAATCCGATACACTGTAGAAAACGGACTGCAAAGCAATGAATTCGCTGATGGCGCTTTCTTTAAGGGAAAAGACTCGATTTTATACTTTGGAGGAGTGAAAGGTTTTTCTTGTTTTGATGCCGGCAATATTCGGCTCCGTTCGTATTCTCCTTCCATAAGTTTATCTAATTTACAAATAAACAATGTTACTCAAAATATTTACGAACGAATCCGGAACAATACATTAAACCTGTCCTATAACGAGCCTTACTTAACGTTAACTTTTATAGCAAACGACTTCATTAATAATAAAAATTGTGAATACAGTTATCGAATAAAGGGATTTGCCGAAGAGTGGATATACAACGAAAAACAACCGAATATTATATTGACAAAACTGCCCTCCGGCAAGTATGAACTCGAAGTGAAGTGTACCAACGGAGACGGTGTATGGGGGGATAATGTATATACTCTTAAACTTAACATTGCCTATCCGTGGTGGAAAAGTAATCTCGCTTATGCCGCCTATATATTTGTCTTTTCAGGAATAGGGTTTATAGTAATATCAATAATCAAAAACAGAATAAAGCTAAGCCGACAATTATTATTGGAACAGTTGGAGAAAGAGCATCAAGAAAGGATACATGAATCAAAACTGAACTTCTTCACAAACGTTGCTCATGAGTTTTTTACTCCCCTGACTCTTATCTATGCTCCCTCACAACTCTTGGCAGAGAGAACCGAAACGGACGATTATTCTAAAAAATACTTACGGATAATAAAAAACAATGCGGATCGGATGCAAAAACTGATCAATGAATTGATGGAGTTCCGCAAAATAGAATCAGGTTATATGACGTTATATCCCGAAGAAGTGAACGTCCGCCAATTGATTGAATATATAATTG
>DAIQOU010000167.1:0-9142 GCA_036787725.1 Bacteroidales bacterium | reverse complement strand
ACTACACATTCAAACCCGGAAGTATGATACGATTCTTTTGGGCCGGAGATAAAAAAATTGTATCCGGAACAGGGTGGTCTTTATTGTAAATTCATCCTTATTTTATCATCCTCCGGATCACTGCTATATTAATAAACGAAAAAAGAAACAAAAAAGCGAAGGCGGTTCCGATTACATACAGTAAGCTTCCGGATTTGAACCCCGGCCAAACAGTAAGAATATAATTATTATAGAGCCGGCTTACTCCGATAGCCGGTAAAACAGCTCCTATTGCTACCGCACTGTTTATTCCCACGATCAGCCGTTCATAAAAAGAAGATACTTGTCGTTTAGAATAGCCCATCAATCGAAGATCTTCCAGTTTCTGCTTATCTTTTTGCAAAAGCAAGAAAATACTCAACATCAAAATTACAATCGATAATATGCAAATAATCAATCCGACTCCGGCTACAATTCCTACAATGCCGCGAAGTAAAAAAGACATTCTTCCTACGGCCTGATTCTCTCCTTCCACTACATATCCTTTTTCTTTTAAAAAAACAGCCATACCGGGATCGGCAACGTTCTCTACCTCCACTATCAACCGGGAAGGCATAGAAATGCCGGGGCGTCCAAAAACATCATTAGCCCAATCCATGAAAGAACCCGGCACCAAGATGGTGTTAATGCGATCCGAGAAACCGACAATATGACCTTTAAATACCGTTTCTTTCCCGTTTCCCGAAATATTTATATCAATAGAAATCAAACTGATAACACCTTCCGATATCTTGGGCATGGAATGAGCTTCCGCAAAACCGAAATTATACAAATTCAAATAATTCCGGGGAACGATAATAGGAATAACCTCTCCTCCCGGATCATATTTCCATTCCTTTGAATCCACGTCAATAAATTGCTCCGGTACAGATTCGAAAAAAAGCTCCGAATTAAACCCCATCCCGGTACTATGTTGAGTAACACCTCCCGTAACACTAAATCGGGAAGGAGTAAACTCACCCACTTCCTTCGTAAAATTTTGCTCTTTGATTTCCTCTATTTCCTCCTCACTAAAACCTACCGGTTGAAAGGAATTAAGTACTCCGACTTTTTTACTCACGGTAAAAAAATCCCGTTTAAATAATGTATCCTTAGCATTAAAAGCGTCACTGATATCCACATAAAACCGAACAGCAATTAAGATAACAGACAAACCGATCCAGTTGGCAACAAAAAAGCCAGCCAATTGAGTTTTATTTACGTGTTGTTTTAATAACTTACGAACCAAGTTCATAGGGTATAAATTTGATCATAATGAAGAGGCAATTGTTTTCCGACAGAGGTAACGATCAAGCCGGCGCCGGTACGGGAAATTTCGGTCTCAACGACTTTAGCAGCCGCTTTTGCATTTCGTTCATCCAAATGGCTCACCGGTTCATCCAATAATAAAAAATCAAACGGTTGACAAAGGCTGCGAATGAGAGCAATTCGTTGTTGTTGTCCCCAAGACATTCGGGAACACGGTTCATCTTTTTTATCTTCCACATCCAATTCCCGAAAAAGCTCCCGGATACGTTCTCCGGTGAAGTAACTTGTCAATCGATTCTTCAATTCCACATTTTCCATCCCTGTCAATTCCCCAAAAAGCCTTAATTCCTGAAATAACAAAGAAATATTTTGGATGCGAATCCGGTCCCACTTTTCGGAAGAAAAAGTATGTATATTTTCTTCATCGAAATAAAGTTCTCCGTTATAATCAGTTCGGTATCCGTAAATAAATCCGAACAATGAACTTTTACCTTTTCCGGAAACAGCTTCTACTAAATATTTCCGTCCTTTCTCAAAAACGACCGGTTCATTCCAAATTTCGGAAGACAGATTTTCTTCCGAAAAGACAAGCGGACAAATTTTATCCGTAATGATTGTATTCATTCTATAAACGGCAATTTCAATTCGCTCAGAATAATTTCGACGCCTTTAAAAATAGACGCCAGACTGTTTTTCTTCTTATCAGCCATGGTTACCGTTACATAATTAGTCAAATCTTCTTCCGAATAGGCTTCATACGATTCGAATAAAGAAACTGCGGATGATATAGCATCCCGGTATTGAAACGGATACCCGTTTATCCACAAGAAATTTTCTACCACAGAAGGAATATCCCCATACAAATAAAATATTTTTCCTTTGGACTGTTCGGCATACATATTGAACAACTCGGCTCTTCCCGAAACAGCACTTTGAATAATCTCTCTGGTTGTCACATAAAATACATCGTCTACCTCACCAAAATAAGTTCTTCCGATGAATTCTTCATAAACATATTGATTCTCATCCAATTTCTCCAATCCCCGATATTCTCTCTTTTTCAAGCCATTATTTATAACCGACGAAAAATTACCATCCGTTTTCATAAAAATAGAATAATCAAATTTCAATTCTTGAAGCAATCTTTTATCGGCTACCGTATCAATGGCAAGCATTACATCTCCATCTACGCCGTATAACAACGCTTTCCAGTCGGGCCTCGAATCCGGTATTTCCCGGCCGGAATAATCAAAAATCCCAAACTCATTCAAAAAGTCATAGATTTCCTTACCATTAATATTGGCAATCAAAAAAAGCAAAGGACTTTCCCCAACATATTTAAGAAACTCTCCGTCTATATTATCCGTAAAATGCCGGGAAGCACTTAACATCTTTTCTTCCTGTTCCGGGCTGTCATAAAATAACCGAACGTTTCCTAATATTTCACCCGTTTCAAATGAGATAAAAAAGCCGTAAGATACATTCTCAAACTCTTCTTTATGAATATTGCTCATCTTATTCCAAGCTTCCTCCGTACAAATCGGGCATATCATCAATATACTCTTGACCAGACCGCCATAAAAGAGAGAAGGGACAAAAAAAGAAATATCTTTTTTTTCTTCGGAGAAACGTTTAAATCCATCCAACACAGCTAAGCTTTCTTTCTTAGACTGAGTTAACAACTTATGAGGCAATTTTTCCGGCACCGGGGCATTCTCCGACATCAGTACTAACAATTTTTCCTTTGTCCAAGCAATCACAACACCCGATTGAGGCGAGAACGAATATACACTCCCATCTTTTTTAATATCATCTTCCGAGACCAATTTAAAAGCCGTAAACAATTTTTTCACTCTTTCATAATCTGTAACCGAAAGCAAAAGTCCGCTATTTTCTCCATCAGAAAAAGTATAACACTCACTTTTAAGCGCTATTCCCAATGCATTCGCATCTTGCTGAAAATCTTCCAACAATTGAACAGCCTCTTCATCTGCGATTAATGCTTTCGCCAAATTAAAAAAACGTTTCACCGTAGGATTTTCCAATAAATCGTATTCCGATTTATAAATTAACGATTCCAAATTCAAATTCATTACCACTTGGGCATTAGCGGGAAGGGAAGATGCTAATTTATCTTCTTTTGTTCCGCAAGAAACAAGAAAAATCAACCATAAAAGTAAGAAAGGGAGTACTCTTAAAGTATGCATAATGGGTCTTTTATTAAAAAAATAAGAATGATTCGGTTTTCACAAATTTCCGCGAAGATAATAATAATCAAAACCATTTCAGGAAATTATTCCATCTAATTAACGAATATGTTTATAAGTATGTTCAATTAATATTAAAATTAAATTAATCAAACAAGCATTTTTTTATTATTTTTGAAAAATTATTTATCTTATTCATTCGAGACAAAATATATAACCCACCGACACAAGCGGGATGTGTATTCCGGGAAACCGACAGTGTTTTGTATCCATGGGATACTAAAAATAAAAAAAGTGTATGAAAAACAAGCTATTGTTCTATCAACTGATTTGTATTCTATTAATCATAATTATCGGATGGTTATTTTTTTCCGGACCATTCCAAGCACCCGCCGATAATAAAAAGGAAACAGCACACTCTCTCATTTTGAACCGGAAAAGCGTACGAAACTTTACTTCCCGGCCGGTAAATGAAGAGGACATACAAATTCTTTTGAAATCCGGTATGGCTGCGCCTTCCGGGAAGGATATCCGTCCTTGGGAGATGGCAGTAATTAACGATCGGGCTCTCTTGGATCGATTAGGAAAAGAACTGCCCACCGCTTCCATGCTTTTGAAAGCACCGATTGCGATTGTCGTTTGCGGGGATACGACGCGTTCTTTTTATTGGTATTTGGACTGTGCCGCCGCTACTCAAAATATCCTGTTAGCAGCAGAATCACTGGGACTGGGAGCAGTATGGACAGCTGCTTATCCGTATGAAGACCGCATGGAGACGGTAATCAAGCACCTTTCACTACCTTCTCCCATTCTTCCGCTGGCAGTCATTCCCATCGGCTATCCTTCCGGACCTCAACATGTAAAAGACAAATTCGATCCGGCAAAAATACATATAAACAAGTGGTAATCAGGGTAACAGATGACGATCTATCCAATAATATGACTGTCCGTTAGACTCAAATTTAGCTGTTTTGGGTCCCATCATATGTCTTTCCAAGTTTTCCTTTTTCAACTTAAAATATTGGATCAGCTCATCTAACTCTTTATCCGACATTACTTTTTTATCTTTTATATCCCCAACAAGAAATTGGTACAATAGAGGGGTATGTCCGGGGCTTCCGATGATTCTCCTTTGAGCTTCTCCCAAAGAAAGAGATTTTAAGACCTTATTGTTTATCTTACACAAGCGGCAATTTTTCAATTCTGTCATATAGGCTCTTTGTAATGCACTTCTGATCTTCCGGGTATTCATATATTCCGGATTTCCCGAACTGTCGGTTTCCGGTTCGAAAAATTCCGGTTCATCGTCATCCGGGCAATTACACCTTTTCTTTGCTTTTTTCTTTTTACCCCGATACTTATAATCCGGCTCATTAGAACTCAAATTTTGCAAAAAGAACATCAATTCATCCAGTTCTTCTTTGGACAATAATAAATGATATTTCAGGTCTTTATTAATATCTTCCGTAAGAGTAATCGGTTGACTCTGCAGATACCAAGCCGGCAGTTCCTTCTTAAATTTGTGAGGAAGCTCCCGCTGCATCAACCGGGTTGAATCTATATCATTGTATTTTACCCACAACGAATCATATCGGAACCGATGATTTCCCACCGTATTAAAAGCGTTATACAAATCGGCAATCAAGGTATCGTTGTCCGACTTTACTTCCATAATCAAGGTATCAATAGAGGCACTCAATATATTCATCGGAAGCGTTTGGCTTTTTTCAGGAAACAATATCCATCCTTGTGACATACTTCCTTTCGGGAAGTCCAATGCATATATATTTTTTACACTTTCCCTGAAGCGGCTATATGGTTTTACATGTTTTGAATAAACAATCTTTTCCCGCTTACTGACAGACTGTCTTTGGGCATAATGTTCAATCATATGTCCGACCTGTAAAACAAAATTATTGCCGGCATTGGATTCCATATTATGTATCTGATATCCCAATATACGGCAGTTCGCAGCGGCGATCCTTTCTACCAATAAAGAATCGGCCCACTCGCTATATCCGGTTTCACCCAGAATAATCATCACATTGGTTTCTTCACTATGAGGCTCCACCATCTCTACTGCTTTTCTCACTCCCGACCAGGTATATTGAGGTAATAAAGGTTTATAGTTTTTGATTTGTTCGGTTTCAACAGTCAGAAATTCCATCATTTCGGGATAAGACCCGGTTAATCCTACCGACTTAATTTCCGGAAAAGAATTTGAATTTTCTTCCGGTTGGAAAGCCATGACAGCTCCGAAGCGATAACGGAACGGATCATCCTCCTGTTCAAACAGAGGCTGTAAATTCTGAATAATATTAATTGCTTCCGAATAATTTTGAATTACCCGTTCTTTTCCTTCAAACACAAAAACAATATTCAATCTTCTTAATTCCTTCTCCAATTCTTTGAACCGATCATACATAATTTTGTTTCCATTTACATTAAAAACATAATTATTTCCCTTATCGATTACCTGAGTCGGCAGTCCCGTTTTGAAACTGACCACTCCCGAATCGGGCATACAATAAGACAACACCGGGCTGTAACGAAATGCCGGATTCCGAGTCGAAAAATAAAACGATTCATCCAACGCCCACGGAGAAACTGATAAGGTATCGTTTTTCTGTTTATCTTTGAATAATAAAGAGTGCAAAACAACGGCGGTATCCGAAGAAGACGGATCAATTAAGGTATCGTGGGGCAAGCATTTTACATCAACATACAGTCGTTGACCCACTTCTTTCACCAGAGAGGAGTGAATCCAGCCCAACACATCCGTACCGGCACTATCCGGAGAAACAATCATTTTTCGTCCAACCAACACTTTTTCCCCATCAGAAGAAGTTTTTAACTTATAAATAATTTCATGAAACGGAATTTTTCCATTTGAAACAGTAAGGCTTAAATCTTTAAATATTCGAATGGAATCATCCGAAAAAAAGGCATCCGGATGCATTAAAGCAGTTGTATCCGTTACTATAGAGACCGCTTTATTCTTGAATCCCGTGGCGATATCGGTAGGAGATTGTCGAGTTAACAATAATCTTGATTTATGTACCCAACCATAATATTGAGCTTGTTTTCTATCTTTGATTATACGAGTATTCAGGTTCCCTCCCACTATTGCCGGATCGTATTTTACCAACCGCAGAAATTCTCCTTTCTCTTTAATAACAAAGAAAGGTTCCATAAATTCCATCTCTTTCATCTGAACCTTTCCTCCCGGATTTCGATAAGAAGGATTGTTAGCTCTGTCCGAGAATACGATCCAAGACTCCTTATTATAGCGAGTTCTGGGGGCCTTGATTTCTTCCCCGCAAAAATTGATCGAATATTCTCTCGGTGTTCGTTTTAAGCGCGTAAATCGATTGATCGGCGAACAAGAAGATAACAAGATTAATACAGCAAACAAACTGAATATATTTTTCTTACCAAACATCATCGGAAATTTTTTCAGATAAAATTTACATCAATAATCTCGAAGGGCTACCTGCGAAACAAACAACTTCAATAAACAATCGGGATTTTTCTCATCAGGTTCGACTGCAACCGCCAAAATGGTAGTATTGTGCTTTCCCAAAATCTTCAAACCTTGGCAATACGAATAGAAATCATTCTTTTTTTCATTATTTACCGTGACCAATACATAAGGGTCATTACATAAATATTTCGTCAATATATGATTATAATTGGGATTAAACGGTTTGCCATCCACGATAGCTTGTAATTTTTCTTTAATATCATTTCCTACTCTTACCCATACATCCGTAGTATCATTTTCTATATATTTAGGTAATATCTCAATTTGATGCCTTACCGGATATTTTGTTTCTTCCGTCATCAGTTCCACTTCATGTATGCCCGGAATCAAATAGGTGTACAAAGCCACCTGGTCTCTTGAATCAATAATTCCGGTTTCTCCAAATGACCACCTCCATTCCTTAGACAATCCGATTCCTCTAAAGACAATAAGTTCTTCCTGTAAAGCCATACTCGGAGCTTCAATCCGCACCAAAGAATCTCGTTCCAACCGCACCGGATCTTTTACATTTACAACAAACTCTTTTTGATATGAATTATCAACGGTCAGTCTTATACGATACAAACCGATATCTTTGTATTTGTATTCTCCTGTTTTTGTAAAAGAGGTATCTCCGTTACCAAACTCCCACATCCATTTCTTTGCATTAAAGGTACTATCCGTATAAGAAATAACTTCTCCATGATAAATTTCTAAAGGAGAAACAAATGCCTGAACCTCTTTTTTATTAAAAAAATGACGGATGATAAACGCAACAACAATACATAAAAGGATGGTAATTATAATAATATAGGTCTTTGAGTTACTTATCTTTTTCATCGTATCTATTTCCTGAAAGCTGAATTTAAATCATTTTTTTTGTTGGATAATCCCACTTCGCACTCTTCCAAATTTTTTCTGAAACGTTGAATGTTATTCCTTTTACTCCATAAATCTTTTTTATCAATAAACCACATATGATAAAATTCAGAAACATGTAAAAACGATTTATACCTTAAATCCCAAGCATTTTTCTCATACACGTTCTTCAGATCATTAATCATAAATTTAATCTCATTCTCTTCATACACTGCATTAACCCCCGGATCATATCTTCGGATTTTATTATAAAGGGAATCGACTCTTATCGCCACCTTACTCTGATCATCCTGATAAATACGAATCCGATCCATTTTTGTTATCACAAATTCTTTCTGAGAAAACACACTAAATTCGGAATTGTAATAAAAAAGGAGCAAACAACAAATAACAGTGACACCGATAAACAAAAGGAAAACATAAATAAATCCCATTATTTTTTCCCGCTGATTCATTGTATCATTCATAAATTATTTCAATTAACAGTTAGACCACCGATAGACAATCTCCTCGCCATTTGTTTATTATCAGAAATACAACGTATTAAATCAGCCCGAACCGTTTCTTCTTCCGAAGAAGCAGTCCCAATCGAATCCTTTATGGCAAAAAATACATCCATCTGACCGGCAACTCTTTTATATAGAAGACAATCTTTTTCATCCATGGTTTCTATCTCATTCAACATCTCTATTTTTCTGCTACTCAAAACATTATACATAAGAGATCTATTGATGATAGGGTCCGAATTCAACAAACTTGTATAAAAATATAACGTATCCATGCTTTCAGTCAGATTTGCTTGCTTCATCTGAATCAAATCATACTCTTCAGTTTTCTCCAAAATTCTATTTACTTCTACCGAAGACGTTTTCATAAAAGCCGAAAATATACAAACAGCCAAAACAATCGAACCTGTCAAATAATAAGAAAAATGCAATACCGCCTTATAAACATCCTCGTTATTTTTCGCTTTCATTGACCTATTTATTTTTTAACAGTTTGAACACCAATATTATCAAACGATTATTTATTTCAATAATATTAGTATTATCTAAATAATATCATTTTTATAAATCAAAAAATAATTAAATACCTATATTACCTAATTGCTACCACTATAATAAAGGTAAATATAAAAAATTACAAATAAACTCACGTTATGACAACATAGGAATAAACTTATATTTCTCTCTGATTTCCGATTTAAGTTAAGTTATTCGCCTTTCTTTTGTAAGAATTTGTGTTA
>DAIQOU010000684.1:0-2532 GCA_036787725.1 Bacteroidales bacterium | reverse complement strand
TAAAACCTATGAATTCTTCTTTTCCGTAAACCTAAACGAATTTAACCGGTTAATAGAAGGAAAGATAGAAAGTACCGTAAAAATGATTGAATCGATATTAAATCGCAACGGATTGTCAACACAAGATATCCGCGAAATCATTTTGGTAGGAGGCAGTACACTTATTCCTTTTGTCAGGCATCGATTAAAAGAAAGTACCCGAATCTTTGTAAATTCAAGTATCGATCCTACCACAGCTGTTGCTGCCGGAGCTGCATTTTATGCCGCCAATAAATATTTTGAACCTTTCAATTCAACAGGGGAAGAAACGGCCGAAACATACAATAATATCATAAATTCTCAGTCATCCCCCGAACAACCGGCCCTTTATCTCCCTTTGTCTCCGGATATTGTGTATAACAAAATGAGCAAAGAAGAGGAAGAAGTATTATTGGTAAAGATAACAGGTGAATATGAAGGATACACCTACCGTATCAGTCGTGCGGACGGAGGATTTGATACCGGCATTATTCCGGTTAAATCAAAATTTACAGAATTCTTACCGTTACTGCCTAATATTCTCAATACTTTCAGACTGAGATTTTTCGATCCGAACGGATTAGAAGTTCACTCCTTATTTCAAGAAATTCTTATCAATCAAGGACAATACAATATTTCCGGTCAACCGTTACCTAAAGATATTTGTGTAGAAGTCGATGATAAAGAAAACAATACGACACGGTTGGAAGTCATTTTTGAAAAAAACAGTATCTTACCTTTAACTAAAACATTGTATCGGGAAATTTCCAAGACAATTTCTAAAGGATCGAAAGACAGTATAATCATAAATATTTTGGAAGGTGATCGTTTTGCACGCGCCATATCCAATCTCCCCATCGGATGTATCGAGATTACGGGACAACAACTTGAATCGGACCTGATCAAAGGATCCGACATTGAAATAACGATATCTGTATCGGACAACAGAGAACTGGCTGTTGAAGTTTTTTTGGTCATGACACGACAAAAATTCGAAAATGTTTTTTCTCTTTCCGAGAAACAGGTCAACATTTCCCGATTAAAAGAACTGTATCAGAACTTGGAGACGGAAATCAAAATAAGCCTGAAAGAATTTCATAATAAAAATTCTGCTTGGGCAACAGAAGCCGAAGATCTCTTGGCAGAACTGCAAGCCTATGGAGATAACTTATTCAAGATTCGGGAAAATGATTCTACCGACAAACGTTATATTCTATCGGAAGCCATTTCCGGTATTTCTCGCGAATTTGATAAGATCGGAGGAAATAATCGACTCGAAGGACTTCGGTTTGAATATTTTCGAAAAAAAGAATATGTGGATGAACTGTTGCCTGCAGCCGATATCAATCGAGAAGAATTACATTCCCGGTACCGTAGTATTACGGAAAATGAAAACGCAATATTACGTTCGCGAAATCCGATTATCTTGAAAAGAAATATTAATTTACTGGAAGATCTGCGGTGGGATATATTATGGTATACCAATACATTCGTCGTTTCCCGCTTTTATTATTATAAATCTTTCAATCCTTCCGTTTATAATAATTACAAAGAGGTACAAAACCTGTTTATCAGCGGGGAAAAGGCCATACAAGAAAGGCGTTATCTGGATCTAAGAAGAATTGTTCATGACATATTTAACATGATGAACATTGAAAAATCTTACCAAAGACAAGAAAATCAACATTTTAAAGGAACAGGAATCAATTAATGCAATATCAATCTCCCATACGGCTATTTGAATACTGCAATACGGATATTGAGAATCCGGATTTTGCACGGTTGAAAAAGATACTTACGGCAGAATTTTCGCTCTCTCCTTCAGGAATCATTTCGATTGAGGGATTTCATTACAGTAAAAATGATATTTTTCATGAAATGGAAAAAGAAGATTTCCTGCAACGATACGCTTTTCATTTATCTGTTTGGAAAGAAAAAAGTCTGTTGGAGTATTTGGAAAAAAACATCCTCTCCGAAAAAAATCCGGAATGGGAAAAGCGAGGTACCGACTCCGAATTTGTACATTTTATCTCTCCTTATTTTGCGGAATCTTTCGACAAGGTGATGCGTACATTAGTATCCGGCTCTCTTTCGGATGCTGCCGATTGGATGCGTTTTTTACGTTTCACAGACAATCCGGAAGATGAAGAAAAAGCACTTACCGGCATTCGTCTGTTTATTTCCGAGTCAATAAGGATGTTGAAGAATGTAAACAAGGTGACTTACAGAGAAATTCTTCCCCAATTAAAACCATGGACGGAACAACCGTTCTATTTGTTTATAAACAGTCTGCCTGCCTCTTTATATAAATATACCGATGAACTGATACGAAAGCTTATTAATTTTACGGTTGTCATTCAGCAATCCAATCGTAAGTTATGTTACCAAATCAGTTCCGGATTAGTGAAAATCACCAATGCAAACCCGGAATTGACAGAGTTGATACAAAGCAATCATCGCATATATAAACAAAATGTACAATCGTTTCCACCCAAAAATTGGAAAAAAATAATA
>DAIQOU010000166.1:0-9172 GCA_036787725.1 Bacteroidales bacterium | reverse complement strand
CAATTGAGTACTTTTGCAGAAAAATAAGTTTATGGAAAATATAAAAGGAACCCCGTTGGAGTTGGGTACAAAAAAAATAAGTAAACTACTCATGCAATATGCTGTTCCGGCGATTATTGCAATGACAGCATCTTCCCTCTATAATATTACGGACAGTATTTTTATCGGGCATGGGGTTGGCGCATTGGCCATCTCGGGATTGGCCATCACCTTTCCATTAATGAATCTGGCAGCAGCATTCGGATCATTGGTGGGTGTTGGAGCCTCTACTCTCCTTTCGGTTCGCTTGGGACAAAAAGATTATAAAACGGCCAACAATATATTGGGAAATGTATTTATTCTAAATCTTATTATGGGGATCGCTTATACAATCGTAATTCTCCCCTTTCTCGATCCTATCCTTTATTTCTTTGGAGCAAGTGATGAGACATTACCATATGCACATGAATATATGGTAGTCATCCTGCTTGGAAATGTGGTTACTCATATGTATTTAGGACTCAATGCAATGTTAAGATCGTCCGGAAATCCCCAAAAAGCCATGTATGCCACTATCTTTTCGGTCTTCATTAACCTTGTACTCAATCCTCTATTTATATTCGGATTCGGATGGGGGATTCGAGGAAGTGCCATTGCCACCATTATTTCTCAAGTGCTCATGCTGATGTGGCAAATTAATATTTTCCGTAACAAATCTAATTTCCTGCATCTGAAAAAAGGAATCTTTAAGCTTAAGGCTAAAATTGTCAAAGACTCTTTATCTATAGGAATGGCTCCTTTTTTAATGAATGCGACTTCGTGTGTTATTGTAGTTCTTATTAATCAAGGGCTTATCAAATATGGAGGCGATTTGGCCGTCGGAGCATACGGTATCATAAATAGGGTAGCCTTCCTTTTCATTATGATTGTAATGGGATTGAATCAAGGGATGCAGCCTATCGCCGGATATAATTATGGAGCAGGATTATATTCAAGAGTAAATGAGGTATTAAAACTAACCATTATCCTTGCCACTTGTATCCTGTCTTTGGGCTTTTTAATTGTTGAATTGATGCCTCACGCCGTAGCTTCTGTATTTACAACAGACCAAACATTGATTGATTTATCAGTTGAAGGATTACGCATTGTTTTTATTTTTTATCCGATTGTCGGATTTCAAATGGTCACTTCTAACTTTTTCCAAAGTATCGGTATGGCCGGAAAAGCTATTTTTTTATCTTTGACAAGGCAATTGCTTTTCTTATTACCTTGTTTATTGATTTTTCCACACTTTTGGGGAGCGAAAGGAATTTGGTACAGTATGCCGGTTGCCGATTTGATTGCGAGCATTGTGGCTGCATTTATGTTAATCTCTCAATTTCGTAAATTCAGAAACAAACAGATCAAAGAGATATAAAAATGAAAATTGAAATTTACTGAAAAATAATACGATCATGAATGAAAATTTTGCCATTAATATTGGTCGACAGTTAGGCAGTGGCGGGCGACTCATCGGAGAAAAATTAGCTGCCGAATTCGGAATTTCTTTTTATGATAAAGAACTGATACAAATAGCATCCAAAGAAAGCGGATTGGGAAAGGAATTTTTTGAGCAAGCAGATGAAAAAACAAGCCACAGTTTATTGGGCGGATTTTTAGGATTTCGTTCTTTTTATGTGGACGACAGCTATCTCAATAATTATCTTTGTAATGAAACATTGTTTAAAATCCAAAGTGATGTAATTCGAAAACTGGCTGTTGCAAACTCCTGTGTGTTTGTGGGTCGATGTGCTGACTATATTTTAAGAGAAAATCCCCAATGTATCAACATTTTTATTTGTGCAAATAAAGAAGATCGCATTCTTCGAACAGCAGAACGTCAACAACTGACTTTGGATAAAGCAAAAGAAGTAATCGATAAAACAGATAAAAAAAGAGCATCCTATTACAATTATTACAGTAACAAAATTTGGGGAGCTGCCGCATCTTATCATCTGTGTATCAATTCTTCCACATTGGGAATCGATGATACAGTGGAGTACATCCGTAAATTCGCAACCAAAAAACTGAAATTATAAATTCCGCAACCATTGTCAATCATTATTTTCAATAATAAGATTAAGAATATTGATTAATAATTCTGCAACATTTCATCCGCTAATGACGTTTAATTGTTAAGGAGTGTTATTTTCAATTACTAACTTTCTAACATTCAAAATATGACATTTGACTTTAAAATGATACACGCTGTATATAAAACGTACGAAGAAAAAATCAGTCGAATAAAAGAAGTATTAAACCGCCCTTTGACTCTTACAGAAAAAATCCTTTATACTCATCTTTTTGAACCCGGGGATTTAAACGATTTCCGACGAGGAGAAGATTATGTCAATTTTGCTCCCGACCGAGTCGCGATGCAGGATGCAACAGCTCAAATGGCATTATTGCAACTTATTAATTCCGGTCGGAAACAGGTAGCTGTGCCCACAACGGTACACTGCGATCACTTGATACAAGCTTATAAATCGGCTAAGGAAGATTTGCAAACAGCAAAGATCACCAATAAAGAAGTTTATGATTTTCTAAGTGCTGCTTCCAACAAATTTGGAATCGGTTTTTGGGAACCGGGTGCCGGAATTATTCATCAAGTTATTTTAGAAAATTATGCTTTTCCGGGAGGAATGATGATCGGAACCGATTCTCATACTCCGAACGCAGGAGGTTTGGGAATGATTGCCATTGGTGTAGGAGGAGCAGATGCGGTAGACGTCATGGCCGGTATGCCTTGGGAATTAAAATTTCCTAAAATAATAGGAGTAAAATTATCGGGTCATCTTTCCGGTTGGGCCTCTCCCAAAGATGTAATCCTGAAACTCGCCGGAATATTAACAGTGAAAGGGGGAACCAATGCCATCATTGAATATTTCGGAGAGGGTACCCGTTCTTTATCCGCTACAGGAAAAGCTACTGTTTGCAACATGGGAGCTGAAGTCGGAGCCACCTGCTCCATATTTCCTTTTGATGAAAAAATGGCTGCCTATTTAGCTCGGACCGAGCGACAAGAAATTGCCGATGCGGCTCAAAAAATAGAAAAACATCTGCAGGCGGATGTGGAAGTTCAAGAAAACCCGGAGATTTTTTATGATCGGGTTATTGAGATCAATCTGAATAAGCTGGAGCCTTACGTCAACGGCCCTTTCACGCCGGATGCCGCGCATCCGTTATCGGAATTTGCAGAAATTGTAAAGCAATACAATTACCCGAGAAAAATGGAAGCCGGGTTGATAGGTTCCTGTACCAACTCTTCTTATGAAGATATGTCCCGAGCCGCCTCAATTGTAAAAGATGCTAATGAAAAACAAATTTCGATCGGCGCCCAATTCATTATTAATCCGGGATCGGAATTGGTACGATTCACTGCAGAACGAGATGGGATACTTCAATTGTTTGAAGATGCCGGGGCAACTATTATGGCTAATGCTTGCGGACCTTGTATCGGTCAATGGAAAAGAACGGAAGAATATTCGGACCGTCCCAATTCCATTGTTACTTCTTTCAACCGGAATTTTGCAAAGCGAAATGACGGCAATCCCAATACACATGCGTTTGTTGCTTCTCCGGAAATCGTAACGGCACTCACCATTGCAGGCGACCTGTGTTTTAATCCGCTAAAAGACACATTGAAAAATAAGGATGGACGGGATGTATATTTACAGGAACCCGTCGGATATGAATTGCCGCCGGCCGGTTTTGATTCCGAAGATCCCGGATATACTACTCCGGCTCAAGACACTTCTTCTATTGAAATACATATTGACCCGGATTCGGAACGACTTCAATTATTAACACCTTTCAATCCTTGGGATGGAAATGATTTTACGGATTTGCCGCTATTAATTAAGGTTAAAGGAAAATGTACTACCGATCACATTTCCATGGCCGGTCCCTGGTTACGATTCAGAGGCCACTTGGATAATATCTCGAATAACATGCTGATCGGAGCAATCAATGCATTCAATGATAAAACCAACTCGGTTCTTAATCCGCAAACGGGTACCTATGAACCGGTACCGTATTTAGCTCGCACATTTAAGTCCGAAGGGCTGGGTTCCGTCGTTGTTGCTGAAGAAAATTACGGAGAAGGCTCTTCTCGGGAACATGCTGCCATGGAACCCCGTTTTTTGAATGTGAAAGCAATTCTCGTTAAATCTTTTGCTCGAATACATGAAACGAATTTAAAAAAACAAGGCATGCTGGCTTTGACTTTTACGGACAAAAGTGATTATGATAGAATAAAAGAAGAGGATACAATCAGTATTACGGGTCTTCAACACTTCTCTCCGGGGAAAAATTTAACAGTCCGGTTAAATCACAAGGACGGTACTTCCGAAACATTTGAAGTGGCTCACTCCTATAATGATTTACAGATTAAATGGTTCAAAGCCGGAAGTGCTTTGAATTACATGAAACAAATTTCCTGATGACCCAACTTATAAAAACTTAAATAATGGCAGAACGAATAACAATACAAAATGGGAAACTGAATGTTCCGGAACAACCGATTATTCCTTATATAGAAGGAGACGGTGTAGGTCCGGAAATATGGAAAAATGCCCGGCCGGTAATGGATGCGGCAATTGATTATGCCTACAACGGGATTCGTAAGATCGAATGGAAAGAAGTACTTGCCGGTGAAAAAGCTTTTAATCAAATCGGCTCATGGCTCCCGGAAGAAACAATGGAAACATTCCGCTCTTATCTGATAGGAATCAAAGGTCCGTTAACTACTCCCGTCGGCGGAGGAATTCGTTCCTTGAATGTAGCTTTAAGACAAGAGTTAGACTTATACGTCTGTTTGCGTCCGGTTCGTTGGTTTCGGGGAGTAGTTTCCCCTGTGAAAGAACCGGAAAAAGTCAACATGGTTATATTCAGGGAAAATACCGAAGATATCTATGCGGGAATAGAATGGATGCAAGGAACTCCCGAAGCTCGTAAAGTATATGATTTCCTGCACAATGAAATGGGAGTGAATAAGGTACGTTTCCCGGAAACTTCTTCGTTTGGTATCAAACCGGTATCGGTAGAAGGGTCCGAACGACTGGTCCGGGCTGCCATCCGATATGCTTTGGAACACCAATTACCTTCCGTTACACTTGTTCACAAAGGAAATATTATGAAGTTTACCGAAGGCGGTTTTAAAACATGGGGATACAGCTTGGCTGAACGGGAATTCGGAGAGGAAATACGATCCGGGAAATTGATTATAAAAGATGTCATTGCCGATGCTTTTCTGCAAAACACCTTATTAAAACCGGAAGAATACAGCGTAATTGCCACTCTTAATCTCAATGGAGATTATATTTCAGACCAATTGGCTGCCATGGTAGGAGGTATCGGTATTGCACCGGGGGCTAATATCAATTATCTTACCGGACATGCTATTTTTGAAGCTACCCATGGAACTGCCCCGGACATCGCCGGCAAAAATAAAGTAAACCCATCTTCCTTATTACTCTCCGGTGCAATGATGTTGAAATACATAGGCTGGAACGAAGCCTCCGAATTAATGGAGAAATCGATGGAAAAAACGTTCGCACAAAGAACAGCGACGGGAGATTTAGCCCGATTTATGCCCGGCGGACGTACATTATCTACGGATGAATATGCTCAACTCTTAATTGAGAATCTCAGATAAATAAACAGTATTAACCTTAAAAATAACCGATAAGGTCGCAAGCCTTACCTAAAAACTTCAAACTCATGGATAAAAAAAACGAATTTATGCTTTATAAGTTGTCCGAATCGATCAAGACAACTTGCCGGATTAATAATGAACTTTTCAAAACTTACAATGTGAAACGAGGCCTGCGAAATGAAGACCATTCGGGAGTATTGGTCGGCTTAACTAAAATAGGGGATGTAGTCGGTTATGAACGGGTACAAGAAGGAACAGTAAAAGCCATCCCCGGAAAACTCTTTTACCGAGGGATTGATGTGGAAGACCTGGTCCACGGACTTCAAGCCGAACAACGGGTCGGATTTGAAGAAACGGCCTTTTTACTTCTTTCCGGAAATTTACCGGATGAAGAAGAACTGGATATTTTTTCACGGATGATTAACGAAGCCATGCCCCTAGAACAAAAGGTTAAAATGAATATCCTGGATCTGGAAGGCAACAACATCATGAATATTTTGGCTCGTTGTGTATTGGAAATGTACACTTTTGATGACAATCCGGACGATAATTCCCGGGATAATGTGATGCGCCAATCCATTGATCTGGTGGCTAAATTCCCCACCATTATTGCCTATGCCTACCATATCATGCGACACAGCTCGTATGGACGATCATTACATATACGCCATCCGAAAGAAGGAGCCTCCCTTGCCGAAAACTTCTTATATATGTTGAAAGGACCCCGTCGATATACGGATCTGGATGTCAGAACATTGGATTTAGCATTAATATTGCATGCAGAACACGGAGGAGGAAACAATTCTACCTTTACGGTACGGGTCACCAGTTCTTCCGACACCGATACCTATTCTTCGATTGCCGCCGGTATCGGTTCGCTGAAAGGTCCCCTGCATGGGGGTGCCAACCTGAAAGTGATCGATATGTTCAACCACCTGAAAGAAAACATCAGCAATTGGGAAGACGATACGGAAATCGACAACTACCTCAGAAAAATGCTTAATAAGGAAGCATACAATCGAACCGGACTGATTTACGGAATCGGACATGCCGTTTACACCATCTCGGACCCCCGGGCTCTACTGCTTCGTGAAATGGCTCGCGAACTGGCAAAAGAAAAAGGAAGGGAAAAAGAATTTGCCTTCTTGGAACGATTGGAGGGTAGAGCCATTGAAGCTTTTATGAAATTCAAAGGAAATAAAGTAAACAAGCAAGTGTGTGCCAATGTTGATTTCTATTCGGGATTTGTATACGAAATGATCGGATTGCCTCAAGAAGTATATACTCCCTTGTTTGCCATGTCCAGAATTGTAGGATGGGCTGCACACCGGATCGAAGAGTTAAATTTCGACAGCAAACGGATCATTCGTCCGGCTTATAAAAACGTTTCCGAAAAAAGACCTTTTGTTGCATTGAAAAACAGATAATCGATTGACAACCGAAACAATCCTTTTTTTGTTTATATTTGCATAATATAGAGGCACCTCAGCAGAGAATTCAAACAAGTTTGATTCCCTGCCTTCGGTTTTCACTATATTTGTACACTAAGGTATAATATATAAAATTTAGGCAAATGAAGAAATTATTTTTACTGTTGACAATCGTATTCGGCTTTCTTGCATGTGAAGGCCCTATGGGTCCGGAAGGACCGCAAGGACCTTCCGGAGGAGGTAATGACTGGAAAATAATATACATGGATATTCTGGAAAGAGAATGGGAAGAGGTTCGATCGGGCAATGAAACTTATTATACATTTACATATAGAAATTCGGACATCACCCAATATGTATATGATGAAGGAGCCTTAATGGTTCATGAAATATTAAGCAATGATGCTCATACAGCTTTACCATATGTTTTCCATCATGTGGATAAGGATGGATATTCATGGACAGAAACTCTCTATTACGAATATGTGCCGGGAGCTATAACATTCTATTTGACATTCAGCGATGGAATGCCCAGACTACCGTTAAAGTGTGATTTTAAAATCACAATGATTTGGTAAAATAACTATACTTATTGCAAATAAAACAAAAGGGTGAAATTACATTTGAAGTGCACTTCAACTTGTGATACACCCTTTTTAATAAAAATTTTATTTTTTATTCTATTATACAAGAAAGGCCTCCATAAAAGTTAAGGTCGAGTATTACTACCAGGTCTCTCTACCGGTATTGATGGACCTGTTTCAAAACCCTCTATATAAATAATTTGACTTTTTTTCGAATAAGGCTCTTCATAAGGATTGGCCAAAGCATAATCTTTTTTTAATACCCATGCATTTCCTGTTCCGGATCCCCAATTACAATGGACATAAATATCTCCATTATCATTATCATTACTATATCCGTCTATCACCCATGCATGTCCCACATTGTCACCATCCCTAAAACCGCCCACAATAACCGGATGTTTACATCTTAGACATCTAGATACTTGATCCCAATAGATAATAGGAAAAAGAGTATGGGTATTCTTTATACACCATTTTTCCGTCAAATAATCGCTCGCATCCCATAATTTAGCTCCACTTCCTTTACAATCATAATTCGTATTTATCCCTTCTGCTATATCAAAAACAAGTTCAGAAACCGCACCGGCATATTTATTATTTTGATCTATTTCTTTTAATTCTCTTATCGCAGACAAGGAATAACGATTAGGAACATAGGAGCTTGGATCCATATATGCAATTACTTGAGCAAGCGCAATGGCAACACATCCTGCCGGTTTATGATTTCCATGTTCCGGACAACCTACCGGCATTTTTTTATTATAAGGCAAGGTTTGATGCCACTCGGTTTTTAATAACGGACCGGAAGTACGCCTAATTACTTCACTATCTCCTCCACCGGAAGGACGACGAGAAGAAGATCTCAAAGAAACAGAATAATAATCCCGTATATCACTCTCTATTACAGAGCGAACTTCTTCTATTGACTCTGCCAACCCTACATTAAAAACGGTATCAGAAAGCAAACCATTCTCACTGTAAACATATACTTTTTGCAGTCTTTCATCATCGGAAACAATGGCAAATCCTCGTTTTTCATTCTTAACAAAACGAACGGTACAGACATTCACGGAAGAAGCCGGCATTCCCGAACTTGATCTCAATTGATTGCCCGGATTTACCAAAAAAGTTTCTTGTTTTATCTCTTCTATATCCAAGGTTTCTTCTATAGCACTAGAGCGTAATTCATTTTTTCCCGAATTTACATTCGATTCAAATGCTTGAATTATTTCTTTAATTTTCAGATTATCGACAGTAGAAGCAGGAGATTCGGGTGGTAATAGTTCTTCTTTTTCATCCGAACAGCCCGAGAATAACAAATAAATACAGAGTAATACAATAACAGATAAATTAATTTTTCTCATAATTTTCAGTTTTAAGTTATTAAAAATAAATACTAAGTTGTATAAACAAGTGCAAATATATAATAAATTCAACAAAACAGATGTTATACAAAATAAAAATATTAAGAAATATTTTTT
>DAIQOU010000683.1:0-2538 GCA_036787725.1 Bacteroidales bacterium | reverse complement strand
ATGACCTTAGACAGCAGTTCTTCTTCCGATGCATAAAATTCGACAGCTACAATCTCCGTGCGAGGAATCATACAATCCTTTAATTTTATTTGTGAAAAATCCAACGCATTTCGAAAAAAACGAATCCCGGTATGTATTTCCTCCCGGTCCGAATTCTTCAACCCGAATAATCGGCTTACCGAAAACCATTCACCGGAAACCATGATAGCAGAAAAAGCAGGATAAATCCAAGCAACCGCTTTTATCAAAGGATAAAATAATATATAGACAGGGAAAAACAACTTCAAATACAATCCCTCCGGAATTACTTTTGCAATAATAACCGCAAGCCCCTCTTTTATCAAGATTATACCAGTTCCGATAATTATCAATTGGAATAGGAAATAATGCACAAAACCGGACCATTCCACATGACAATTCAAATAATAAACAATCGATATGGTAAAAGTAATGAACGAAATACCGTAAGCCCAAAAAAGAACTATGAAAAAAGGACGGGAATGATGATTCAAAAGAAAACGAATCCATTTTTTTCTGTTCTTCTCTTTAAATCGAGAATAGCTATCAAAAGAAGTAATAAAAGTAATCTTTAATCCGGAAAAAAAGAGAAACAACAACAAAGAAACCAAAATGATATATTCTTCCCGAAAAATCATTGTAACCCGGATGATTGAATAAGAGTATCATTATTCAAAACTGTATCACGGACAGACTCATCCTTAACAGAAATAACACTGGGCTGTATTTTATAGTATTTATAATGAGTCATTTCCTGATTGGATTCAAAACCAATAACCGTAATGATGGAGCCCTCTTGCTCAAAACGAACGAGTGAATCGGAATATACCTTTTGTGTTTTCTGATTCCAATATAATTCGGGAGACTCAAACTTTTCTTGCTTTAAGTTAACAATCATTACATTCCCTACCAACTTCCATAATCCTTGATCTTCAAAATAGTAGGCTGTATCAGAAATAACACTGGCTTCCACATTCAATAAGGTATCAAACTTTTCTACATAAAAACCATCCGGAAAATACCACCAATCAATTCCGTTTTCCGAGAAGACATTCCATGTTTTTGCATTCAATCGATATCTTGTAATTCCGGAATCGGAAATTAAAGAAACAATATCTTCAGCATGCATCAAAGGAACAATCGAATCGGAAGGAATAATGGCATATTCGATCTTTTTCTCCGAACAGGAAAAAGGCAGAACGCAGAAAATAATTAAAAAAATGATTATTGAACTTTTCGTTTGTGAAACCACAATTCGTTAAATATATAACTTACGGTTAATTTAAAATAACGTTCATCGATAAGAGTGGAAACCTTTGGTTTTATCATCGAATAATCAAAAGAAATATTCAAACTCGAACGATCTCCCGGTAAGGGCAAACCGAATCCGAGTCCCACACCGTATTCTCTATAACCTGAATTTTGAACTTGAATATAGGAGTCGGAATAATGTCCTCCCAATCGATAGCGTACCCGACTTAAATAATTCCGACTTCTGATGTCCGGAATAAATTCACCTCCTACAGCTATTTTGGTTCTATTTTTTAAGGAATCCGTCTTTCCCATAAAAGCAGCATCCGACCACTGCTGATACAGATAATCGGCTCCGATCATCAATTTGTTTTCTTGACTGTAACTGACACCGATTCCATAATATTGAGGCATATCAAAATCATAACTCCGATTTTCATATTCACGATCAATGATAGTACCGGCAGTCGTTTGTTTAATTTCGGATTTCATTACTTTTCCGGAAAGAGCGATTTTAGGAGCAAATACTCCTCCCACGATAATCTTTCGATCTTTTCCGATCGGATGAGTATATTGCATTCCGAATTCATAGGTTAATCCGCTGATTCTCATAGTATCTTTCAAACTTGAAATATAAGCTTCGGGAGCATTAATAAATTCAACGGATCGGAAATGTCGAATATCTCCAAATAAATAAGCGACATTCGCGCCCAGTGACAGTCGATTAAAAAGTTCATAGGACAAAACTCCGTATGCCTGATTTAATCCTCCTTCACCACTGTAAGATCGTTGAGAATAAACCCCTCCTTCATTCAACGCCGTCTGATCTCCATAAGAATATCCTACCGTTGAAACCGGCTTTAATCCCAACCCCACTCCCAAGGATTTATATACAGGAAATTGCATGGCTACGTAATCCAATCGTCCGTTTGTTTTGCGGCTTTTAGAATTGGTTTGCGGATCTTTGAACCACCCTAACTGTCCCGTGATACCGACATCCAACATAAAAGTCATGGAGTCAACTTTAGAAAAAGAAGCCGGATTCAAAACATTAATTATCTTCGGATTTCGAATCCCGTACCCGACTCCGCCCATAGCTCGTTGCACTCCCAAGGCATCATTTCCCAATTGCCCGTAACCATAACGTGTATAAGGAGAATTACTTGTATTTTGAGCCGACACCCGGGTTTGAATAAGGAAAAGAAGTACAATCAAAAATCCTAATTTAATTTTCAACATGTATATATAAGTATATTAATAATTTTGATA
>DAIQOU010000165.1:0-9184 GCA_036787725.1 Bacteroidales bacterium | reverse complement strand
CCTCGCCAGAAAAAACTTTTTTTGTTTTGAAAGTTTTCTTTCCTTTGTGCTCAATTAAAAAATGATAGCGAATGGAATTGAGAGATAGAATAATAGAAGAAGCTTCTGCTCTGTTTTTTCGTAAAGGAATTAAAAGTATTACCATGACAGATATTGCTCGGCAATTGGGAATATCGAAACGAACCCTCTATGAAATATTTAAGGATAAGGAAGAACTGTTGGAGAGTTGTCTTTCTTTTGGAATCAATAATACGACAGTGAAAACAGAAGAACTGATCTCTCGTTCCGAAAATGCAATTGATGCATTGATGCGTATTTATGCCCACAACTTCAAAGAGGTTCATGAGATGAACAAATCGGTTGTATTTGATCTTAAAAAATATCATCCCCGTTTGTATAAAATGATCGAATGGAACCGAAAGGAAGGATTAGACTTATTTTTGCCTCTGTTCGAAAAGGGTGTAAAACAAGGACTGATCCGGGAAGATATTCACTTTGAAGTATTGTTGTTAATGTTGAACGCACAATTAAAAATGGTGATGGAGGGAGAATTACCCATTAATGATAAATATAAATTATCGACAGTGGTAGAAGCTATTATTCTTAATTTTGCTCGAGGAATAGCAACTCCTTTGGGAGCAGAAAAAATAGATGAGCTGGAAGAAAAGGTAAAAAATGGAGATATTGAATTTAATTAAACACAACCGATTATGAAATCAGTTTTAATCAAGAAAGTTTGCTTGGGATGGATCGCCGTATTTTTCTTTTTTCCGGGGAAAGCGCAGGAAATCCCGATTCAACTGACGTTGGAAAAAGCAATAGAAATTACATTGGATGCAAATCCTTCGATAAAAGTGGCAAACCGGGAAATTGAAAAGAAAAATTATGCAAAAAAGGAAGTATTGGGAGGTTTATTTCCTAAAATTGATGCTTCGGGACAATATACTCATACCATAAAAAAACAAGTGTTTGCTTTTCAGGATATGCAAGTGGAGGTGGGTACGTCCAATCAATGGACAGGAGGTTTCACTGCTTCTTTACCTCTTATTGCTCCGACATTGTGGAGGAGTATCAATTTGACAGAGAGAGATGTCGAGTTGGCTATTGAATCATCCAGAGCATCTAAGATTGATGCTGTCAATCTGGTTAAAAATGCTTTTTATACCGTGTTATTGGCACGTGACTCTTACAATGTTTACAAAAGGAGTTATGATAATGCGAAAGAAAATTATGAAAACATTAAACATAAGTATGAAAACGGATTGGTTGCCGAATACGATATGATCCGGGCAAATGTCCGGGTGAAAAGCATAGAACCGAATATGATCCAAGCCGAAAATGGAGTGAATCTTTCTTTGATGCAGTTGAAAGTGCTGATGGGAATCGATATCGCAACCAATATCAATCCAATGGGAGAGTTGGCAAATTACGAAATGGGAATGTACGGAGAATTATTACGTCAAGATACTGCTTTGACCGATAACTCCGATTTGAAACAGTTTGATATTCAAAAGAAAATATTGAATGAAAATTTAAAGCTTCAAAAAGCTGAATTTTTACCCACATTGGCGGTTACCGGACTTTATCAATGGGTTGCATTGAATGAAGATTTTTCCATTACTAAAAATGATTACAGTCCGTTTTCTACCGTCGGTCTTTCTTTATCCATCCCGATTTTTAGTGGCGGATCTAAGGTGAACAAGATCAAACAAACAAAAATATCATTGGCTCAGATGGAAATGCAACGGACAGATTTAATCCGGAATCTCCAACTGGCAGTCCGGAATTATGCAGATGCAATTACCAAAAGTGTGGAAGCCGCAGCTGCGGCAAAAGAAGGGGTATCGGAGGCTGAAAAAGGATATCAGATTGCTCTTAAAATGTATGATACCGGAATGGGTACCATGCTGGATGTAAATGATGCCGACCTCGCGAGAATCAATGCCGGACTTCAATACAATCAGGCGATTTTTGACTATTTGTCAGCTAAGTCTAATCTGGAAAAAGTGTTGGGAAGAGAAAATTAAAAAACGATTAAAAATATGAAATCCGCCGGTAAAAGTTACACCAACAAGCAGGTATATGACACGGGTTTCATAAAGCCTTTAAAATAAAATTATCTACATATGAAACTACAGAAATTAATTCAGTTATTGCCTCTTCTGTCTGTTTGCTTATTAATATCCTGTGGACAAAAGAAGGAAGAAAAAGTTCAAGAAGAGGAAAAAATAAAAGTCAGAACCGCGACTGCCCGTTCGCAGGAGGTGGATAAGTTGTCAACTTATACGGCTACAGTGAAAGCGGATGTGATAAATCAAATAACCCCTTCTGCGCCGGGTCGTGTTGAACGAATATTGGTAGATGTAAGCGATCGTGTTTCGAAAGGACAGCTGCTGGTCAAAATGGAAGCTTATTCTCTGGAACAACAAACGACGCAATTGAATAATTTGAAAAAGGATTACGAACGCTATAATGAATTATTGAAGGTGGGAGGGATTGCTCAGCAACAGGTAGACCAACTTCAAACACAGATAGAAGTGTTGGAATCGGCTATCAGTAATCTGGAAAAGAATACGGAACTGAGAAGCCCGATTTCGGGAGTGATTACGGCTCGTAATTACGACAATGGAGATGTTTATTCGGGAACTCCCATTTTAACCGTACAACAACTCAGTCCCTTAAAAGCAATAGTAAATGTATCGGAATCCAATTTTAAAGACGTTCATACGGGCATGCCGGTGGATATAAGACTGGATGTGTATGAAGAAGAAGTTTTTACCGGAAAAGTAACTATGGTTTATCCTACCATTGATCCTACTACTCACACATTTGGAGTGGAAGTGACCATTCATAATCCGGACATGAGAGTACGACCGGGAATGTATGCGCGCGTAACACTTAACTTTGGAAGTAATAGCAGTGTTTTGGTACCCGACATGGCTGTTCAAAAACAATCGGGATCCAATGACCGGTATGTATATACTGTTTCGAATGGCCGGGCCAAATATAATAAGGTAGAAGTGGGACAACGACTGGGAAGTAATTATGAAATACTTTCAGGAATACAACCGGGAGAAGAAGTGGTGACGGCAGGGCATACGCGCTTAATTGATGGGATTGCCGTGGAGATTGTTAAGGAATAAATTTGAATCCGTTATTAATAGTTCGGATTTCAAATTATTGTAAAATTTAACAGACTGATCATTATATGAGTTTATATGAAACCGCGGTAAAAAAACCTATTACTACCGCATTGATATTCGTTGGTTTTGCTATTCTGGGGCTTTTTTCGTTGAGTCGACTCCCGGTAGATCTGTTTCCCGAAATCGAGACCAACTTTCTGACCGTTATTACGGCTTATCCGGGAGCCAGTGCTTCGGATATCGAAACAAATGTAACCCGCCCTTTGGAAGATGTCTTGAATTCGGCTGAAAATCTGAAAAAGATTACTTCTCAGTCTAAAGATAATATGTCTTTGGTGATGTTGGAATTCAATTACGGGACGGATATAAATATAGCTACCAATGATGTACGCGATAAATTAGATTTAGTTCGGTCTTCACTTCCGGATGAAGTAAATAATCCGATCATATTTAAGTTCAGTTCGGATATGATTCCGGTGGCAATTTACTCTGCAACCGCTACGGAAAGTGTAAATGCATTGTATAAAATACTGGATGACAAACTGGCTAATCCTCTTAATCGGGTTAATGGGGTCGGAGCCGTGACTATTGCGGGGGCACCGCAACGTCAAGTGCAAGTGAACGTTATTCCGGAACGACTGGAAGCGTATAAAATGACGGTAGAGCAAATCGGAAATGTCATTCAAGCCGAAAACTTGAATATCCCCGGAGGAAGTTTCGATATCGGTAACTTAACTTATGCCCTTCGTGTGGAAGGTGAATTTAAAGAAAGTGATCAATTATTGAAAATCGTTGTCGGAAGTTATAATGGGCAAAATATCTATTTGAGCGATGTAGCTACGATCAATGATACTATTCAATCCCGTGTTCAAGAGGCTTATACGAATGGTAGGAAAGGCGCTACGGTATTGGTTCAGAAACAGTCCGGATCAAATACCGTTGCCATTGCCGATCAGGTAAAAAAGATGATTCCCGATCTTCAAAAGACGCTTCCCCCGGATATAGAACTTTCATTGATAATGGACTCTTCGGAGTTTATAGAAACTTCTATTGAGTCGTTGGCCGAGACCATTATCTTGGCAATGGTATTTGTGGTGATTGTCGTATTGTTTTTCTTAGGTCGGTGGAGAGCCACGCTTATCGTTATTATTACGATTCCGATCTCCTTATTGGTCTCCTTTATTTATTTGATGGCTACCGGAGGATCTTTGAATATTATTTCATTATCTTCTTTGTCTATAGCCATTGGTATGGTGGTGGATGATGCAATTGTGGTATTGGAAAATGTGACCACCCATATCGAACGGGGAAGTACTCCGAGGGAAGCCGCTGTATATGCAACGAATGAAGTGGGGGTAGCTGTAGTTGCATCTACTCTTACCATCATAGCCGTGTTTTTCCCGTTAACCATGGTGGGAGGATTGGCCGGTGTAATGTTCGGACAATTGGGATGGATGGTAACCATTATGATTACGGCTTCTGTTATTATAGCTCTCTCGCTTACTCCCATGCTTTGTTCCCAACTGTTACGTTTGAATCCGAAACAAGGAAAGATCTTTGATAAAGTATATAAACCGATTCAACGAGGATTGGATAAACTGGATAATGCTTATGCCGGTGCCATAAATGTAGCGGTCAGAAACAGGTGGAAAACAGTTGCAGTCAGTTTTACAATATTTATAGGAATTATGGTGATGGCGTCTTTTGTCATTAAGTTTGACTTTTTGCCGGCCGCCGACAATAATATGATTACAGCAAATATTTATTTGCCTACCGGCACACGGATGGAATTGACACGGGAGACTGCATTGAAAATAGAAAGTCTGGTGAAAGAGAAATATCCGGAGGTAGAAACCCGTAGTTTTTCTTATGGACAAGCGGATGAAGATAACACATGGGCTGCCATGCAAGCCAATGCCACCAACCTGATATCGGTTCGTTTCCGATGTGTAGAGGCTGATCAACGCGACCGGAGTATTTATCAGATTGCCGACGATCTTCGGAAAGATTTTGAAAATATGCCCGAACTCTATAAGTTTACCATCAGTCCCGGAGGAGAAGGCGGTATGGGAACCGGTGCAAGTACGGTGGATGTGGAAATTTACGGATATGATCTGGAATTGACAGACCGAATTGCGGAAGAATTGCGGACTCGCCTGATGGATGTAAAAGGATTAAGGGACCCGACGATCAGTCGTCAGGACTATCGTATGGAGTATCAAATTGAATTTGACCGTGAAAAGCTGGCGGAGAACGGATTAAATTCGGCTACGGTTGCAACGTTTGTACGTAATCGGATGAGCGGATTAATTTCTTCTAAATACAGAGAAGATGGAGATGAGTATGATATTATTGTACAATATGACGAACGATTCCGTAATTCTGTTGAAGTAATCGAGGATATTACGGTGTATAATAGTGCCGGGATTCCCATTAAAGTTCGAGAGTTGGGAAAGGTAGTCGAAAAAACATCCCTTCCTCAAATCGATCGGCAAAATCGTCAACGGGTAGTAATGGTGCAAGGAACTATTTTCGGCGCCGCTTTAAGTGAAGTGGTAAACGGAGTAAATGACGTTCTGGATGAAATGATAGCGGAAGGGAAAATTCCGGCAGAAATAGGAACCCGTATCGGAGGATCCAATGAGGATCAGGAGGAAACCAACAGCGATATGGTTTTATTGATGGCGTTGTGTGTATTATTGGTTTACATTGTGATGGCAGCCCAATTTGAGTCATTGACTTATCCTTTTATTATTATATTATCTCTTTGTTTCGGAGTGGCCGGAGTGATGTTGGCTTTAATGATTACAGGCCAACCCATGAGTTTAATGTCAATGATCGGGATGGTAATGCTTATCGGAATTGTAGTGAAAAACGGAATTGTACTTATTGACTACATTAATTTGAACCGGGAACGGGGGTTGTCTATCGATAAAGCCGTTATACTGGGAGGGAAATCCAGGTTACGTCCGATCTTGATGACTACGGCTACGACGGTATTGGGTATGATTCCGTTGGCCCTTCCTCGAGGGCAGGGATCCGAATTATGGCAGCCGATGGGTATTGCTATTATCGGAGGACTTACTTTGTCTACGATATTGACCTTGTTTTATGTTCCGGCACTTTATTCTATCTTTGGAGGTACAGGAGTAAGGAGAACCCGGAAGAAAATGAGAAACAGGTATAGTTAATTTAAATCAATTTACAGAATAATATGAAAGCTGTATTTATTCCATACAATCAAGCTTATAAGGACCGTTTGATTGATATATTGGACAAATTGAACATTCGCGGTTTTACCAATTGGGAAGCCGTGCAAGGAAGGGGCACAAAAAAAGGAGAACCACACTATGGGACTCATGCTTGGCCTACAATGAATTCGGCAATGATTACCATCATTGAAGATGAAAAGGTGGATCGTTTATTGGAAATATTACATGAATTAGATATGCAGACCGAGGCACAAGGATTACACGCATATGTTTGGAGTATAGAGAAAATGATATGATTAAAAGGTAGTGCCTCATTCCCCTCCGGCCTTGTGAAAGGTCGGAGGTTTTTTATGTTTTGAAGGGTGATTGTCAGCGTCGAAAATGCAGTTGCTTTTTTATTTATCTTTTTTCTGCATTGCTCGAGAGAAATATTCCGGATTCAAGAATGAAATTGTGATTGTTTTTTACAACAATATCATTTCGACAAATGGAATCAATAGGGCTGTCATTATTCCCATGATACCAATGGCCAGTCCGCTTACGGCACCTTCCAATGCACCCATCTCCATCGCACGTGCAGTTCCGAATGCATGAGAGGCAGAGCCCATGGCTAATCCTTTGGCAATCCCGCTTTTAATTCCCAGCCTTCTCAAAATTAGCGGGCCAACCATTCCTCCGAAAATTCCGCAAATCACTACAAATACAACAGCCAATTGAGGAACTCCGCCTGTATTTTCGGCAATACTCATGGCGATGGGGGCCGTAACGGATTTTGGAGCCAGTGAAGCCAATAGTATCTTATCGGCATCAAAAGCTTTGGCAATCAATATAACACTTAAAATCCCGACTATACTTCCTGTAAAAACAGCAGTAAGAATGGAAATGATATTCCCTTTTATCCGGTCTACCTGTTCGTATAAAACATATCCTAAGGAAACGACACTGGGTCCCAACATAAAATTCAGCATACGGGTTTGATGATTAAAAGTGCTGTAATCAATGTCTGCCCATTTTAAAAAGGGGATAATAATGGCTACCGAAATTAACAAGGGTTGTAATAAGGGGAATTTTAATCGTCTGTAAAGATATACTCCCAATAAAAAAGTTCCCATAACCAATGCCAGAAGAAAAACTTCGCTTGCCAGTAAGGGCTTAATTTGTTCCGTTATGTTTTCCATGACCTTTTTTACGAATGCGACGATTTTCAAAATATTCTTGTACGGCAGCAACTGCCACCAGCGTTAGCACTGTACTGATAAGTACGGCGGAAGCGATTACCTCAATCGAATTGGAAAGAAATTCGGCATACACCATTAACCCTACCGTTGCCGGAACAAAAAAAACAGCCATGTTTTTAGTGATCAAGGTTGCTGTTTCTCTTACATAGTCCGGGCGAAGTAATTTAAAGAACAGACTTAAGAAAAGCAGAATCATCCCAATGACGCTCCCCGGAATAAACCCGCGGATAAGAATGCTTAATGCATCCCCAATAAAATAAAATAATAAAATGAAGAAAAGCCCTTTGATCATGATACCATAATATTGAAACCGCAAAAGTATAAAAAATGAATGAGTAAATTCATTTTAATTATTACTTTCAGAAGGGATTGAACTTTTGTATCTTTGTAAATTAAGGAACAGAACTTAAGTTACGAATATGAAGGTATTAGTCACCGGAGCTGCGGGTTTCATCGGCTCCAAAACAGGAATGTTGTTGGCAGAACGAGGACATGAGGTAATCGGATTGGATAATATTAATAATTATTATGACGTAAAATTCAAATATGGACGATTGCAACACCTTACCGGTATTTTTGAAGCCGAAATAACTTATAATCGTTTTGCTCTCAGTCGGAAATATTCGAATTATCGCTTTATTAAGTTGGACTTGGAAGACAAGCAGAATTTGCAGTCATTGCTTCGTAACGAAAAAATAGATTATGTGTGCAATCTGGCTGCCCAACCCGGAATACGTTATTCTCTAAAGAATCCTCATGCATATATTAATTCCAATATTGTGGGATATGTAAATCTGTTGGAATGCTGCAAAGAAAGTGTTTCACACTTTATTTATGCCGGATCAAGCAGTGTATATGGAATGAATGCTAAAGTCCCGTTTTCGGAAGAAGATACTACCGATTATCCGGTCAGTTTATATGCTGCAACGAAAAAAACAAATGAACTGATGGCTCATGTATACAGTAATATCTATTCGCTCCCCACTACCGGACTGCGCTTGTTTACTGTTTACGGACCTTGGGGACGCCCGGATATGGCTCCTTTGTTGTTCTTGGATTCCATTATAAATGAACGCCCCCTTTCTATTTTTAATAATGGGGATATGTTGCGTGATTTTACCTATGTAGATGATGTGGCCAAAGGAATTGTTTTGGTTATAGAGAAAAATGTGAATACAAATACGCTTCCGATACCTTACCGTATTTATAATCTGGGGAATTCAACTCCGGTCAGGTTGATGGATTTTATTTCGACTTTGGAAGATGCTGCGGGAAAATCGGCAATTAAAGATTTTCGACCCATGCAACCGGGAGATGTATACCAAACTTATGCCGACACCCGGCGTTTTGAAGAAGAATTCAACTTCAAACCCGATACGAAAATTTGTGCCGGAATACAAGAATTGGTAAAATGGTATAATTCGTTTTATAAGCAATAAAGCTTTTGGCAGTTATCTTCGCTAATTATTGATTGAGGTTTAGGATGGAATAATGCTTTTGTGTGCAATAAATTAGTGTGGTTATTGTGAAGAATTATTCGTCTGCTCGCGAAGCACCTTTCGTCCGGTGGCGAGGTACTTTTCGTCCGCTC
>DAIQOU010000164.1:0-9208 GCA_036787725.1 Bacteroidales bacterium | reverse complement strand
ATAATGGCTCCGGAACAAATAATTTGCAGCCATCGAGAAGTTTCCCGGAAGGTACAACGATTCTCCGGCTTATGTAACCGGAGAAATGGGTTCGGGTTTCTAAAAAGTGTATCTTTACGGACAAATCGATTTATTCGTATGTTAATGATGGAAAAAACCGGATGTCTTTTTTTTATTTGTTTCTTCATGATGGCCTGTGCCCCCTCTTTTAAGGTAGCGGATACCGGCAAATCATTGGAATACCGCTATGGCAAGAAATCGTTGTTTACTTATAATTATATGACTGTATATCCTCCGGGAGGAGTGGATACCGTTTTTAAACGAAGCGGATTTATTCATCCGTTAAAGGATCTTCACGGAAATATTCTTACCAACCTGTTCCCGGGAGATCATTATCATCATTACGGACTTTGGTATGCTTGGACCCGTACTTTTTTCGAAGGAGAGGAAATCGATTTTTGGAATGTGGGGAAACGGTTGGGAACCGTGCGTTTTCAAGAGTTTTCCAATGTGACGGATTCCGGATTTGAAGCTTGTCTGGAACATGTAGCTTATCCGGAAACCGACCGGAAAAAAACGGTGATGAAGGAAAAACTGAATGTTTGCTTGGGGAAATCTTCCGGTTCCGGTTATTTTATGGATTATGTTACGGAATTGGAGTGTGCAACAACAAGTCCGGTAGAATTGGCAGCTTACCGATATGGAGGGCTGGTGATTCGAACAGCTTCGGATTGGATAGCCCAAGGGACGGAAATGATGACTTCGGAAGGATTGGTGCGAAAGAATGCAGATAATTCGGAAGCTCGTTGGTGTTATTTCCAAAAGACAGGAGAAGAAACTCCGAGCTGTATACTCATTTTATCCTATCCTCGTAATCTGTATCATCCCGAGTCCCTCCGGGTATGGGATGAAACTGCCAATAACGGAACGGGCGAAATGATGTGGAATTTTTCTCCTACCCGTAACCGGGCTTTTACGTTGAAACCGGAGAATAAATTGGAATTGAGATATCGGATTTGGATATTAAACGAGCGGATCGGCATCGGAAGAGCAGAAGAATTATGGCAGGAATTCGTTCAAGAATCATTTTTATAACAAACGGAGGTTGTTTGATGAGTGATTCGAAAAATCCCTTATCTTTGTATTTTAATTGACAGTTATTTATCCTTTAATTGAATGTTCGGTGGCAGGGCTTATTCCTAAAATAACAAATCGCATTAATAAATACTATCTGACAGCCGGTATTTTCTTTGTATTGACTTTTTGCATCGGAGACAGTACGCTGTATAAGCGCTATTTGTATGACAAAAAAATAAGCGAGTTGGAGAAAGAAATTGAAACTTACCAAAAGGAAAAGGAAACGAATGAGGCAAAATTGAAAGCACTGTACAGCGATGATGAGAGCTTGGAACGTTTTGCCCGGGAAGAATTTCTGATGACAAAGCCCAACGAAGAATTATTTATTATAGTTCCTTGAAAATGAATCCTAAAATAAGAGAATACGCTTTTTATATCTGTTCTGTCCTATTATTGCTTTCGGCCGCATTGTATATTACCGGTTGGTCGTTTATTCCTTATGTATATGCAGTTTCATCGGCCGGGGTAGCAGTTGCTTATTTAACCGCTTTTTATGAAGGGAAGAATATTCGATTGAAACGATTACGCAGATTGGAGGTTATTGCGGGTGTCCTCTTGCCCGTGTCTTCTTTTTTTATGTTTAAAGATAAGAACGAATGGTTTTTCTGTCTTTTTATCTCGGCTGTTTTACAGTTTTATATCATAACGGTGAAGAGTAAGGAACTGAAAAAAGAGGAATAATTCCCTATGGATAAGATTGTCTCCTTGCAAAATAATCGGATCAAAAACATCATTAAACTTGCCTCGAAAGCACGGGAGCGTCGAAAGCAACACCTGTTTATTATAGAAGGAGCAAGGGAGCTAATGCTGGCATTGGAAGGCGGTTATGAGTTGGACTCCGTATTTATTTGTCCCGAACTTTTTGCCAAAACGGACTATCCCGATGTATTACATACCGTTCCTCCGGCAATGTGTTTTGAAATAACCCCGGATGTTTTCCGTAAAATTACTTATCGGGAAGGTTCGGACGGGTTATTGGCATTGGCTAAACCCAAAGAACATCGACTGCAAGATCTGAAATTATCTTCCGTACCTTTTATCATTGTGTTGGAAGCCATAGAGAAGCCCGGGAATTTGGGAGCAGTACTGCGGACTGCCGATGCGGCGGGCGCAGATGCCGTAATTGTTTGCGATCCATTGACCGATGTGTATAATCCGAATGTCATCCGTTCGGGAGTGGGATGTTTATTTACCGTACAAGTTGCTGTTGCTGCCGGCGAGGAGGCGTTGTCCTTTTTAAGGAAAAACGGAATACGATCTTTTGCCGCCGAATTGAATACCGATCAATTTTACCGGGATGCCGATTTTACGGTTCCTGCCGCGATTGTAATGGGCACGGAGGCGGACGGCTTGTCTCCTTTTTGGTTGGAAAATGCCGATTCACGGATTAAAATACCGATGCGAGGGAAGATCGATTCCTTGAATGTTTCCGTTTCGACTGCGGTTCTTACTTTTGAGGCGATGAGGCAACGGGGATATTAATATTTGTTGTAATTATTGTTTTTTTCCTACCACACTTAATAATTCTTCATGTAACAGTCCGTTGGTGGCGACCACTTCTTTCCCGAATATAAAATTTTCTTCGGAAGAAAAATCCGTAATCTTGCCTCCGGCTTCGGTCAGTATGATGGAACCGGCAGCCACATCCCAAGGAGATAGATGATCGTGAAAATAGGCATCTGTTCTTCCGGCAGCCACATAACACAATTCGGCAGCTGCCGAACCCATGTGCCGTAGGGTACATTTCCCGTATAAACTCCGGATGCCGTCACGTACATATTCATAGGCCGGTTCGGGAATGTAAGGAATTCCGTAGGCAATCATGCTGTTGTGTATTCGCGGTGTTTGAGAAACTCGGATGGGTTGTTCGTTCAGCCAAGCTTTCCCCCCTTTCCAAGCATAAAAAGTTTCTCCTAAAGATACTTCATGCACACAGCCCAAGATGACTTCTTTTTGATGCATTAATGCAATGCTTACGGAATAAGGGAATAATTTGTGCACATAATTACTTGTTCCGTCCAACGGGTCGATTACCCAAAAATAGTCTGTGGGAGGAATTTCTGTGTAATTTTCTTCCGACATGAAGCCGGCTTCGGGCAATATCTTGGAAAGGCCTTCGATTAATTGTTTTTCGGATTCTTTATCTACATAAGAAACGAAATCATTTGCTCCTTTGGATTCGATTCTGCTTTGGTCAAACGATTCGTTTTCTTTTTTTTGATAAAGACCTGCTTTTATACTCAGTTTGATTACTTCTTTACAAATAGATTCCATATCCATAATTCACAGTTTTGACTGCAAAGGTAATGATTCTTGTGGTCCTTTCACGCATAAAAACAGTTACAGATTTATGGCAGGTGATGATGAGGTAAGCGAACTTTATCTTATCTTTGTTTATTGGAGGTTTTTAATTTATTATTTCTTTGGTAGATATTATCGGGATCGAATAATGAAAATATGAAATGGAAAAAGCCGAGATAGTGCAAATTGTAGAGTTGATTCGCAAAGAAGTGGTGCCTGCTATAGGGTGTACCGAGCCGATGGCCGTAGCTTTATGCGTGGCTAAAGCTACTGAATTGTTGGGAAAGATACCGGATAAAATAACCGTTCATTTAAGTGCGAATGTATTGAAGAATGCGATGGGAGTAGGAATTCCCGGTACCGGAATGGTGGGTTTGCCGATTGCTATTGCTCTCGGTTCCTTGATCGGAAAATCCGAATATCGGTTGGAAGTGCTTAAAGACTGTACACCGGAGGATGTAGAACATGGAAAACAAATGTTGGAAGCTAAAAAGATTTCCATTTTATTAAAAAAGAATATTTCCGAAAAGTTATATATAGAAGCCGAGTGTGAAGCTGCCGGAGAAACAACCTGTGCTATTATTGCCGGAGAACATTCTCGGTTTGTTCATTTGACTAAAGGAGATGAGGTATTATTAAATCGTTCGTCTTCCTCTTCGGATAAGAATTATCGGTCTTTTCCGGATCTTACTTTCCGGAAAGTATATGATTTTGCAACAGTCGCCCCTTTTGAGGATATAAAATTTATATTGGAATCGGCTCGGATGAATCGGGAAGCTGCTGCCTGTTCTTTTGAAAATAATTTTGGGCATTGCTTGGGGAAAACATTGCAAAGGGCTTCCGGTGACCAAATGCTGGGGACTTGTATGTTTTCTCATATATTGTCTTATACTTCAGCGGCGTGTGATGCTCGGATGGCAGGCGCCATGATTCCGGTAATGAGTAATTCGGGGAGCGGGAATCAAGGAATTGCGGCTACCATTCCGGTATCGGTTTATGCAGAAGACACCGGGAAAAGCGAAGAAGAACTGGCTCGGGCATTAATATTGAGCCATTTGTCCGTTATTTATATAAAACAATATTTAGGACGTTTATCTGCTTTGTGCGGCTGTGTGGTAGCTGCTACCGGATCGGCTTGCGGAATAACTTACCTGATGGGAGGCGATTATGAAAAGATCGTATTCTCGGTGAAGAATATGATTGCCAATCTTACCGGGATGATTTGTGACGGAGCAAAGCCCGGGTGTACATTGAAAGTAACCGGCGGAGTTTCTACTGCCGTACTTTCGGCTATGTTGGCTATGGAGGATAAGTGTGTTACTTCGGTAGAGGGAATTATCGAAGACGATGTGGATAAGTGCATCCAAAACCTTACCCGTATCGGTTCCGTAGGCATGAATGAAACAGATAAAATGATATTGGATATTATGACCGGAAAATCTTGAAAGGGTATTAACTCATTCTGGATTTATAATCTTCGTATCCGAATTTGCGAAATACATTTAAATTTCCGTCTTGTTGTAAGAGTGCCAGATCGGGGTGAGGGATACCGTTAAACATAGTGGTTTTTACGACGGTATAATGAATCATGTCTTCAAATATGATGGGATCGCCTATTTTTAGCGGTTCGTCAAAAGACCAATCTCCGATGAAATCTCCGCTGAGGCAAGAGTTGCCTCCTATGCGATAAGTTGGTTTTCCGGGTACGGGTTCTTGATAAGCTCCTCGAATGGCCGGTTTATAGGGCATTTCCAAACAATCGGGCATATGACAGGTAAACGACACATCAACAATCGCTGTTTTTATGCCTTTATTTTCAACAATATCTACAATGGTAGAATAGAGGAACCCGGTTTCCCAAAGGAAAGCGCTTCCCGGTTCCAGGATGATTTCCAACTGAGGATACTTTTCTTTGAAACGAATAAGAAGTCCGATCAGGTGCTCGATATCGTAATCTTTTCTTGTCATTAAATGTCCTCCTCCCATGTTTAACCAACGGACGGAAGACAATAGGTCTCCGAATTTATTTTCTACGTGTTTGAGTGTTTCTTCCAACTCGTAAGAAGACGATTCGCAGTGGGTATGAAAATGCAGTCCTTCGATTCCTTCCGGCAGTTGAGGCAGTTGTTCGCGAAGAATGCCGAATCGCGATCCCGGGGCGGTGGGATTATACAAATCCGTTTTAACGGGAGAATATTCGGGATTGATCCGTAAACCGCAGGATATTTTTTTATCGGCAGCCTGCACCGACGGGTAGAAGCGTTGGAATTGAGACAGCGAGTTGAATGTTATATGGCTGCTGTATTTCATTATAATAGGGAAATCAGCTTCTGTATAGGCCGGAGAGAAGGTATGAGCCGGACTGCCCATTTCTTCATAGGCCAATCGGGCTTCATAAATGGAGCTGGCAGTGGAGTAGGGGATATATTCCCGGATAACAGGAAATACTTTCCACATGGCAAAAGCCTTAAATGCCAAAATGATGGTTACTCCGGCTTGTTCTTGTGCCGATTGAATCAGGGAGAGGTTTTTGCGAAGCAATTCTTCTTCCAAAATGTAACAAGGTGAAGGGATATTCAAGTTGAGCATGTCGGTATTGAATTGATTTAATGCAAATTTAATTAAATAAACCGGATTGAAGCCTGTCGGAAGAAAAATTGTATTTTCTCTGCCTTTCATCAGCTGAGCTTTTTGAATATACCGGCAGTATTATTGAAACAGATATGTTTTTATATTCGGCAAATGGCATTTTATATCTAAATTTGCCAAAAATATCGGTTGTGGTTCTGCCGGATTTGAAACCGTCGTTTTTGATTGTAAAACTTGAAAACTGAAATATAAATGCAGAAACTCATAGCATACCCCCTTTCCATTATTCATTATTTGCTGTTTGGCATTATCTTGGTTATTTTCCATGCTATTCAATGGGTCTGTTTCAATCTGTTTGGTTATAATGCTCATAAAAAGAGCGTAGATGCCTTGTTTTTCTTTTTGATAGCCGATACGTATGTATTGGGTACGAGGTATAAAATCACCGGATTGAATAAGGTTCCGACCGGTGTTCCGCTTATCATTGCAGCGAATCATCAAAGTCTGTATGATATTGTTACCATCGGATGGTTTATGCGAAAAGTGCACCCTAAGTATATCAGTAAAATAGAATTGGGCAAAAGAATTCCCGCCATCTCTTATAATCTGAATCATGGGGGTTCGGTACTCATCGACCGCAAAGATCCTAAACAGTCGTTGACAGCCATAAAAAAAATGGCCGAGTATATAGAAACGAATAAACGATCTACGGTGATATTTCCCGAAGGAACAAGGAGCAAAACGGGTAAACCGGGACCGTTTGCCGAAAACGGATTGAAAATTCTGTGTAAATACGCACCTTCGGCTTATATGGTTCCCGTCACTGTAAACAACTCTTGGAAAATGACAAAATGGGGTGCTTTCCCGTTAGGTATAGGGAATAAACTTGAACTTATAATTCATGATCCTCTTCCGGTAAAAGATATGCCTTTCTCTGAACTTTTTGAGAAAACAGAGCAAGCTGTTGTCCGCTCTATTCGTTAATAATGTAAGTACTGAATAGGAATGGGATTACCTGAATTCTTCAAAATCAAGTTTTAATTGATAATATCGAGGCGGTTCCGTTTCTTGGGTATTGCTGATCGAAAGTCCGGCTAAACGAACTTTCTTTTCGGAGAGGTCTACTTGATTCAGAAGTTCTGCTGCTGTATCCCAAAAGGTTTCAAAATGTTGGATTACTTTTAAGTGGGTTTTGCTTCGGGTAATTCGAGTAAAGTCATCATATTTTATTTTCAAGGTGACGGTACGCCCGTAAAAATTTCTCTTTTCGATTCGTTCCCATACTGTTTCTGCAATTTCATGCAGTTGATCTTTCAATTCATGCAGATCATTCAAGTCCGAGAGGAATGTATTTTCCGCCCCGATGGATTTGCGTATACGGTCGGAAACAACTTCACTGTAATCTTGGGCCCTTGCATTCAGATAATAAGTATGTCCTGCTTTTCCGAAATGTTTTAACAACTCTTCTTCCGACATTTTTTTCAGGTCGGTTCCGGTATAGATTCCCAATTGATACATTTTCTCGGCGGTGACTTTTCCTACTCCCCGGAACTGTTCTATTTTCAGGTTTTCGACAAAAGCTTCCGCTTCTTTTTCTGTGATGACGAATAAACCGTCCGGTTTTTGGTAATCGGAAGCAATCTTTGCCAGAAATTTATTAATAGAGACTCCGGCAGAAGCAGTTAATCCGGTTTCTTGCTTGATGCGTTGTTTTATTTCCTTAGCAATAAGGGTTGCCGAAGGCATGTTTTTGTGATTTATCGTTACATCCAAATAAGCTTCATCCAACGACAGCGGTTCGACCAAATCCGTATATTCCGAGAAAATATTTCTTATTTGCAAAGAAATTTCCCGATAAACATCAAATCGTGCCGGAATAAAGATCAAGTGCGGACATTTCTTTAGTGCCGTTTTGGAGGGCATGGCAGAATGTATACCGTATTTCCGTGCTTCATAACCGGCGGCTGCCACGACTCCGCGCTCTCCGGAGTACCCTACTGCCACCGGTTTCCCTCGGAGTTGAGGATTGTCTCGTTGTTCGACGGAGGCGTAAAAAGCATCCATATCGATATGTATTATCTTGCGCATCGTTAATTGCAAATTTAATTAATTCTGTTTGATAATGAAGTATATTTTAAGAGATCATCATCGGCCGGAAATGATTAAGAGAAGAGATTCTTGCCGGTAACCGATTACTTGAGCCGGTTTTTATTATATTTACGGTTTGGAATTTGTAATTTCTGTTGTTTAACCGGAAAATCCGGATGAGAATACTTAAATCTGATTTATATGCTTTACCGAGTTTCTTTTTTGATTGTGTTGTATGCCATTTTTTCCGGTCCGGTGTCGGGTCAATCCTGTGACAATCGGGCTGCTGATTTGAAAGGGAAAAAGATATTACTGTTTACCAAAACAGGAGAAGGATATGTACATGATAACATTCCTGCGAGTATCGACATGTTTTTTGAATTGAGTCGAACAGAAGGTTTCCGGTTGGATACAACCACTCATTCCGGAGTGTTTTCTTCGGATACATTGCTGCGGTACGATGCGGTTGTTTTTTCCAATACCAATAACCGCGTTTTCGAATCGGAAAAGGAGCGGGAAGGGCTGGTTCGTTTTATTCGTGCGGGAAAAGGATTTGCCGGGATACATTCGGCCGGAGGAACCGAGCGGGAGTGGGGTTGGTTCAAACAGATGATTGGAGGTACTTTCGATTTTCATCCTCCGCTTCAGGAGTTTACGGTACAGGTGACGGATCACAGGCATCCTTCCGCTGCCGAAATTCCTCTTCGTTGGCAGGTAAAAGACGAATTGTATATAATGAAAGAAATGAATCCTTCGGTACGAGTAATCATGGTGTCGGATTTTTCTTCTCCGTCATTTAAAAGCGACCGATCGTTACCCGATACGTTCGGAAAGTTATTCCCCTGTGTTTGGTGTAATACATTCGACGGCGGACGTCAGTGGTTTACGGCTCTCGGTCATCGTGTGGAGGATTATCAGGATCCGTTGTTTATAAACCATGTGTTGGGAGGCTTACGATGGATTGTCCGGGAGTAGTCCGACGGTTTACGGTACGGTCTTAAAATGAATGATATTGGTAAGTAGCCGATAGTATCTATGTTGCCGCAACGGCTCTCTCTTTGGTAAATATATTTATAAACATCCATTGATTATA
>DAIQOU010000163.1:6806-9216 GCA_036787725.1 Bacteroidales bacterium | reverse complement strand
TCATGGGATACAGAATTAAAAAAAAGTTTATCGGAAACACGGTTTCAACTAAAGCCCCGACTTATCCGAGGGAGGACGGAGGCCGTTTTGTACTGGACGGAAAACTTAATCAAAAAGATTTGGGCTACCTGTATGAAGTTATGGGACACGAAGGGATAGAAAAGGATGAGAAAAAGAACACTGATAGCGGAAACGGAAAATAAAGCGGAATCCTTTACGGATTCGATCCGGGCAACGGGATCGTACAACAGTCCGCTTTTTTGGTCTTTCGGGAGTAACAACATGCTCCCTTATGCTTTTTCCGTGCTTTCGCGAAACAGTTCGGCTCACAGGCGAATACTTAACGACAAGGCCGATTACATAACGGGTAAAGGTTTTTCTTTCGACGAAAAAAACAAAGAACTTAAAAACCTTGTCGAAAAAATAAACAACAGGGAATCTCTTCGGGAAATGATAAGAAAATCCGTTTACGATTACCTGTTAACCGGTAACGGTTATATTGAAGTCGTAACAAACAGAAAGAATAATTTTCTTTCCCTGTTTCATCAGGATTCGACAAAATGCAGATTAAACAAAGATAAAACGCATATCATTCTGCATCAGGATTGGGGAAGCTTTAATATGAACGAAGCAAAAACGCTTCCCGTTTATCCCTTATTCGAAGAAAAAGAAGACGGAACGATAAGATCCGTAATTCGCATAAAGGATTACGAACCGATGTTTGAAAATTACGGCATTCCCGATTACGTTGCGGGATTGAACGTTGCCGCAATAGCATATAAGACCGACAAATGGAATATATCCCGTCTCGACAATTCTTTTCAACTGAGCGGGGTAATGGAAATTGACGGAGATACCGAATCCGAGGAAGAAGCAAAAGAAATTAAAGAAGCCTGCAAAAAAGAATTCGGAGGGAAGCCGGGCAAAGTGATGTTTCTTGTCAAAAACATGGTCGAACAGGGACGGGGATCTAAATTTACGCCCATTCAATCCAACAATGAGGGGGATTGGAAAAGTTTGCACGAACAATCCGTTCATGATATAGTAGTTGCTCATTCGTGGTTCAGAACGTTAAGCGGATTGGATTATTCGAGCGGGTTTTCTCCCGACAGGATTTTGAACGAATACCAAATAGCTCTTTCCACGATTATTTTGAATAATCAGGAAAAGTTTCTTTCGATAATAAAAAACGTAATCGAATCGGTTGCGAAAACGGATACCGGTTCTCTTGAATTCATAAACAAACCTCCGGTAGAAGTGAAGCCTTCTTATATGACGGTTTGGGAAGCAAGGAAAGCGGACGGTCTGGACTATGACGAAAACGATCCGAAACAGCAGATTTATTTGGCTAACTTAAACTCGAAGATCAATGCTGATAACGGCAAAAGAAGTGATTGAAATCTCTTTTACGGGAGAGGAAAACATAAAAGAGAACAGAATACCGGATTCGGTTATAGAATCGGCACAGGAAAAATATCTGCGCCCTGTTCTTACGGGTTTGCACGATCACTTGACGAAACCCGCATACACTCAATTCGTAAATGATTATATAAAGCCGCCTTTGGCGTTTTTCGTTCGTTACCTGGTCCTTCCTTCCATGTCCATTCAGCTTTCGAACATGGGGGCCTTTTTGCCCGAAACGGACTTTTCCAAAACGGCAACGGACAGGCAAAGGGATACATTGAGACAATCCGCTTTGTCGATAGCGGAACCGTTATTGGAAAAGGCGGTAAGGTATATAGAAGAAAACAGGTCGGGTTTTCCCGAATATGTAAAGAAGTCGAGAACGGTGAACAAAGTAAAAGGAGGAATTGTATTTTGAGTTTCCTGAACGTAAATACTCCCGACACGGTTATACCCGCATTCGAAAAAGGAAAAGGCATTTTCGAAATTTCCTTTTCTTCCGACTGCAAAAGACTTGAGGTGTCTGTTTCTTCGGATAAACAACACGGCAAAGAATTTGCGGGAAGCGAACTGTCATCGGGAAAAGTTACGTTTGATGTTTCCCGATGCGTTCAAAATTTCTCGTTTTTACCAAAAGATATATATAACAATACTGCTCTTTTAACCGATTCTGCTCTGAGAAGGTCTTACAATGTGCTGATTGAAGCCGAATTCGAGAGCGAAACGAAGACGTTTTCCTTCGGTGGTATTGCCCTATGTTCCATTTACTTTGATAATGAAGGCGGGTCTTGGGTTGATCCCAATCCTCCCGGAACGTCTGTTCTCATAATAGCCAATTGGGGCTCTCCCGTATGCGTGTTGGCAGAAAATAGAGAACCTGCCGATATCGATGCAACTTGGAGCTCTCCCGTATGTGTGTTGGGAGAGAATTTGCTTTATGTCGATTTTACATGGACAGATGAAGTGTGTACGCTTGCCGATCCGAAAGGGGTGTTGAATGCAGATC
>DAIQOU010000163.1:0-6706 GCA_036787725.1 Bacteroidales bacterium | reverse complement strand
TTGCCGATCCGAAAGGGGTGTTGAATGCAGATCTGTCTTGGATCGATGAAGTGTGCGAACTTAAAGAGATAAAAAGAGAAATTACCGCTTCTTGGGGATCTCCGCTGTGTATTCTGGAGCCGTCACAATACGAGGTGCGCATGGAGTGGGTTAACGGATATTGTCAACAAACTTAAAAATAAAAAAAAATATGGCCGATTTAGAAACTATCGATGTTAAAAGACATTCAAAGGTACGCGCCAGAGTAGATGTATTAAGAGACGGAGGGTTAAAAATAGCAAGCGAGTATCGTACCTACAACATGCTTGCGGCATTCACTTGGAGCGACACCAATTATCCGGCCGTTACAATTGACCAACTAGCAGCATTGTCATCGTCCGATTATTATCTCAGATCAGAAGCTTTTAAGAGCTACATAAGCAATATGTACAGCAGTAACTATACAATCACATGGGAGAATTCTGCTTCCGTAATCGATCCTTCTGGTTTTTGCGCAATAGGGAATCCAGGGGTTAAGCCGACATCGGTAAAATTAACTCCAGCATCGGATACTTGGAGATTAAAAGTCGATTCCGTACAAAAGGTAAATGTAACAAATTGGACTCCGGCAGGAACTACTTTCAGATCTGCCGATTTAGTGTCCGTAATAATATCGACAAACGGGTCGGATGTAAAAAACAATCTGGTAATGTATTATTCCGGAACGAGCGAAAACAGCACGAACGAATTGTCGTTTTACTGGGAGTCACCGGACTGGGGGACTCCGGGGGCTTCTTTGACGATTACCGTCCGTTTCGGAGAAAATGCGAATTCGACTTTTACGGTAACATTATCCTGATTTTTTTAAAGACATGGCAGGAGAAACGACAAACGGAAAATACAGGAATACGCTGGTTACTTTGAAACGAAATGTTACGGGGATGAAAACAGAGGTGTTTTCTTACAGCATTCTGAGCGCATTTACAGCATCGGGGAATTCACAACCGGCAGTAACATCGAATCAATTGGCTTTGATGACCGATGCGGAGTTTTCAAGTCGGGCAAGTATATTTCAAAATTTCTTGAAATCATTGTATCCCGATGACGATTGGAGTTGGATCGGATCCGCAAGCGGAACGGATACATCTATGTGTCCGATCACCGGATCGGAAGTACAACCGACCTCTTTTAACGTAAGCACGCCCGCTTTATCCAATCATGAAAAAGGGAGCGTTACGGAAGTTCCGATTACAAGCATAACTCCTTCAAATGCAACAGACAGATCGTTGACATTTGTAAGTGCAATGAGATTGAGCCCTTCTTCGAATATAACATCCAGATTTAACTTCGGATTGAAGGACAACAATACAATAATGCTCTACAATAACGAAGATCAATTAAACTTGGGAGCTGTAAGGTTTACCTTTAAAATGGGAGCATCGGTACAAAAAACATTTGATATAACATATTAAAATGGCACGCAACAACGGATACGAAATATTTCAGACAATGCGATCTCAGGTTTACAGAAACGGGATTGCGTTGGGAAGTCCGTTAAACAACAATATAACGGCTCAATTCACTTGGAACGGCGTCAATTATCCTTATTTGACGGTTGAACAATTTCAACAGCTTCCCGAAGCAACCAGAGCTGCACGGGAAACGGCATATAAAGCGTATTCAGAAAACTATTTGACAACCTATTACGGAAATCTTTATCCGGGTATCGAAATGAGTTTCAGGTATACGAATCAGGCGCGAAGAGTAAATACTTCTTCCTGTCCGATCGGTGCGGGCGGTCCTACATGGTCCGCAATGACGGGAGTTCTTAAAGATAACAGGGTAAACGCTTGCGGCGTGGTCTACAACGGTACTGCAAGAATATTAGGAGGAAGAAGAGCGGCTCCAACGGCAGGATATCAACTTTGGGATCACGACATTTATAACTTTTCAACAGGGGCAGTAACTTCAGGACAGTCATTCAGTCTCGGAAGGTCGGAAGCAACGGCAGTAGTCGTAGATTCAACCATTTATCACATCGGAGGAATGCAGGAAACAAATGTAACTTCCAATTCTGTGGAAAAATGGAGCGACCCGGGCTTTTGGACAACGGGCGTAAACTTAAGCGTGGCCCGTTACGGATTAAAAGCAACGACAGTTACAAACGGAGTTGACAAAGGCTTTATAGTTACGGGCGGTTTTCTTGCATCCGGTTCGACTGTAAACACCTGCGAATACTTTTCAACCGTTTCGAATACGTGGACAACAAAAACAAACATGCTGTATACAACAGGATTTCACACATGCGCAACGGATTCAACAGGACAGGTAGTAGTTAATCCGGGTTACAACGGTTTAAACCTGACAGGATGGACAATGAACGGTAATTTATGGAAGAATATATCGACCTACTCAAATACAGGTTACGCACAGGCGGGATGTATGTCCGGGTCGGGAGACAGACTTTATATCATAGGGGGTACAAACGTTCAGGGAGCGGTATTTAATTCCGTAAAAAGTTGGGGAACGGGAGGTAACGAATGGGTAACGGAAGATAACTTCCCTGGGACGGTCTGGGGCGGTGTCGCTGTGGCAAACGGGAATGATATATATCATTTCGGAGGAATCTTAAACGGCTCCCCGACAAACAAGATTTTTAAACTTTCACAATAAAAAAGCTATGTTTGAATACAAAGGTTATACAGTAAAAAAATGGGATAAAAAGGAACCCATAAACGGTTATTCCGCAAAAAGTGAAACTGAAAGAGATCCGCAATTGGGAGTTTATCCTACTTTTTTGATACAATTTGAAGGATATACAATCAGACATGAATTGTTTCCGATATTGCGTTCCAATTCGTTAAAATACAAAGATTTGGATGACGATACCTTAATGAAAACTTATCTTACGGATCTTGTTGACGCGATGGAAGAACAGGAAAGAATGATCGAAGAAGCAAAAACCGCAAAAGTACAAGCTTTCTCGATGCCGGTTGAATATGTTACAATCGATCAATTTAACGAGTTAAGCGAAAAAGTAGATCTGATACTTAAAAAATTGTCGGAATGAACGGAATAGTCGAAATATTGTCTTATGTCTTCGGCACCGGGGGAATCCTCGGTTTCGCTTCCTACTTTTTGTTCTTCAAGGCAAACAAAAGAATTAAAAACGCCGAAGCACAGGAAAAAGAATTGGAAAACCTTAATTCGGTTATTAAGATTCTGAAAGAGCAGGTAGAATATCTGAATGAAGAACTGAAAAAACTGAAAGACAGGATCGGAGAAAAAGACGGACTTATCACAAACCTGTACAGAGAAAGAGACATATTGGAAAAGAAGTACTCTCAAAAAAAGAGCGCTATAAATTGCGCATATACGTGTGAAAAAAACGATTGTCCGGTATTGGCAAAATTGAAAGATTTGGAAGATAATGGCTGATGTAAATAAACTTGCTCCGATAATTTTCAATTGGGAAGGCGGTTGGTCCGATCACAAAAACGACAAAGGAGGAAAAACAAACATGGGCGTTACTCTTTCTACATGGAAGTCGTGCGGATACGATAAGGACGGAGACGGGATAATAGACGAAAAAGATTTGAAATTGATAACAAAGGAAGATGTTATTAACCTATTGAAAAAACATTATTGGGATCGATGGAAGGCCGATAAAATAATTAATCAATCGATGGCCAACATTCTTGTAGATTGGGTGTGGGCAAGCGGAGTTCACGGCATAAAAAGACCGCAAAGGATTTTAGGAGTTAAAGCGGACGGAATAGCAGGACCGATAACATTAAACGGCGTCAACTCTGCAAATCAAAGAAATTTGTTTGAAATAATAAAACAGGACAGAATAAAATTTGTAGATGAAATAATAAAACGGGATCCTTCACAAAGAGTATTTGAAAAAGGTTGGAAGAATAGAATAAACTCATTTATTTTCTCTCAAAAATGAAAAATCTTATTATAATTTTCTCTATCTTTTTCTTGTTTTCCTGTAAGACCACAGAGAAAATAATTTATCAGACAAGGATCGAAACGGTTAAAGATACGGTTATAGTAACCGATCCGGACAGCTCTTATATTAAAATTCTTTTGAAGTGTGACAGCTTAGAACAGGTGTTCATTGAAAGCCTGTTAGAGTACGAAGGAGGGAATAAAATAAAACCTCCAGAAGTTTCGATTAAGGATAATGTTTTGACTGCAAAATGCAAAACAGACACAACCGTTTATTCATTTCCTTTATACACAATAGAAATTAAAGAACAGGAAATAAAAACAATCGACAATACTAAATACAGATTCGGGGAAGATTTTTTTTACTGGTCAGGTATAACATTGTATGTTTTTTTAATCCTTTTAATTGCTTTTTTATCTGTTAGATTTTTTGCAAAGTAAACTTTTTTCATGTCTGTACCCGTTTTGCTGTGAAGTAAGACGGGTATTTTTTTGTAACCATCCTACTCATGCAGCCTTTTATCACCTTGCCGACACCGGGAGGGCGATAAATATGCTATGCAACATAAAAAATAATCAAAAAAACTTCCCTTAAAACTTGCAAAATAACCAAATGATTATTATATTTGTATTGTCAATTTAATGTCAGATATATGGAAAACGAGCTGCTAAAAAAGATCATCCAAGCGAGGATGGAAGCCAAAAGCCAACTTGAAATGTACCGAGGTTTAGCCGAAATAACCGGCAAAAGTTATCAAAAAGAGATTAACAAACTCTTAGACAAAATAAACCTTCTAAACAAGTTGGAAGAGAAATTAAAGAAGTGATTAACAAACGCCCCGCCGACAAAGCGGGGCTTAAAAAAGATAATATGAAAAAGGAAGTAAAAAAGATAATGGAAAAAGGGGAAAGCTTCAAAGAAGAACTTTCTCGTTTGATTGCCGAAAATCCTTCAAAAAAAGACGAAATTGTAAGTTGTGTGGAAAGTGAATTGAAGAGCCGCACTGCCCGACTGGATAAAGACATGCAAGACATTACGATCCGTATGCAGCTTGCCGATGTAATTAGTATACTGCCCTTGTCCTATATAGCAGAAAAATATTTCAATAAGAGCCGCGCTTGGCTTTATCAACGCATTAACGGAAATACGGTAAACGGCAAATCTGCAAAGTTTACCGACAAAGAAATAAAAACGCTTAACTTTGCGATCAAAGATATAAGCGAAAAATTAGGCTCTGTTAACATCGTTTGATGAAACATTAAATTGACACCGAAAACCCCGCATTGAGCCGTGCGGGGTTTTTATTATTCTTTTTCCTTCACTTCCAATCCGGCCCCGCTAAAGAGACGGAAGAAAAACTTTTCTTCGCAAAATTTATGCTGCCGGAATATTAGTTAGTGCTATTTAGTGTTGTCGGGTTTTATAAGCGTTTTCATATCGCTTATAACTTTCTTCCCTAAAAGTTTGGCATAATGCTGGGTCTGTTTAATGTTGGAATGACCCATTGCTTTGCTGACGGTTTCGATGGGAATACCTCTATTTAACAAGTAAGTGGCAAATGTATGCCGGGCCACGTGAGAAGTCAGGGTTTTTGTAAGATCGGCTCCGGCACCCAGTAATTTCAAATAATCATTGTATTTCTGATTAGAAATTTTCGGCAATTCGTAGTTGTATTTTTCGGCAATTTCTTCAGCTTCCGGCAAAAACAGAGATATAAAACTTTCGTCTGTTTTGGTGCGGTTGCTCCTTATTATTCTGCTTCCATCCATTTCATATATGTATAGCTTGTTGAAATTTTGCAAATCAACATAAGCAAGTCCGGTAAATATTTGAAAAAGAAACAAGTCTTTGATATTACTTAATTTTTCGTTTACCGGCTTGTAATTTTTAATTTTCTCTATTTCGTGCTCTTCCAAAAAAGTGGGATCCTTGCTTTTTTTTGAAGGCATCTTAAATGAGTTGTAAGGATCCTTTTTAATAAGGTCCCTGTTAACAGCTTCCTTTATATATCTTCTTAAAGTGGAATGCCTTTTATTCAGTGTAGAGGTTGTCGTTATTGTTTTTCTAAGATGTGCGTCAAAATCGGAAATATTCTCATAGGTCAAATCTGAAAATACTTTGATCTTTCCGAATCCTCTCAGTTGCCGGACCAGCACCATTGTGTGTTCGATTGTGGAAAAGCTTGGGTTCCGTTTCTTCAACTCCGTCTCTATAAAATCAAGAAAAGACAATGTTTCGGATTCGTTCTTATCCCAATTTTTTACATCTTCAATACTTCTGCATTTATCCGATAAAACGAAAGCTTCTATTTCCCTGAAAATCTTGTGGCCTTTGCCCGTTAAAGAAGGAGCGTTCGGGTGATTCTTGCAAGCGAAACCGTTTTTGTCGGAGAATTGATTTTTCGTAAGCTTTATTCCGGTCGAAACAAATACTCTTTTTGAAGTCCCTTTTTGTCGGACTTCAATTTGCAGTAAACCTTTGGTTTTATCGGTTGCCGTATTCTTTCTGTCGAATACAAATCTGAGAATCAGGTTCATTTCAGTTGCTTTTTTGACAAAGGTATAAATTTGTTACCGTTTTTGTTACCGTTTTTGATTTTGGTAACAAAATATATGGAAAATGGTGGACTGTGGTGTACTGTTGTGGAATATCAAAACGCTTATAGTCAGTGTAGAAACAAAAAAACCGCCCTGTAGGCGGTTGTAATTGCGGAAGGAGGCAAACCGGAACCTGTTGACCCGATAGTTAATCATATTCTTTCGGAAGCCA
>DAIQOU010000682.1:0-2550 GCA_036787725.1 Bacteroidales bacterium | reverse complement strand
AATACAATCGTATTTTCTGTTAAAAGTGTATTTATAAGCACATTTTTTCACCGGTTAGAAAAAATGTGGTAACTTTGTGCTGCATTATTATTTATACAGTGCTAAAAAATTGTTTAAACAAAAATTAGATTACAATGAAAGAGAAAATTGGAACCAATGCCGGATTAGTATGGAATGCATTGGCAGGTAAAGATGCAAAAAATCTAAAAGATGTAAAAAAAGAAACAAAACTAACTGAAAAAGATCTTTATGCTGCACTGGGATGGCTTGCCCGAGAAGACAAGATTAATCTTGAAGAGAAAGATAAAGAAGTTTTTGTTTCTGTAATTGAATAAGAAACAACGTTTTTTGTTTAAAAAAATTCAAAAGTAAGGTGTACCCGGTAATATTATTACTTAACGGTACACCTTACTTTTATTTTCTTACCTTATATTTGCAATGCTTATTATATCCGAAAATACCCCTGCTGCCGTAACTCCGGCTCCGGCTCCATATCCTTTAATGATCATCGGATATTCATTATAACGTTCCGTAGTAATCATAATGATGTTATTACTTCCTTCCAACTCATAAAAAGGATGATTGCTTTCGACGGTTTGTAAACCCACAGAACAATCCCCTTTCTCCATGGTGGCTACAAAACGATATTTTTTACCATCCGTTTCCAGCTTTTTACGTTTGATTTCAAAATCATTATCCAATTCGGAAATTGTTTCCCAAAACAGGTCCAATGATCCTTCAAAATATTTATTGGGAATAAAAAGATTTTTCACCACATTCTCTTGATCCACTCTGTATCCGGCTTCGCGGGAAAGAATCACCAATTTCCGAATCACATCTGTTCCATTTAAGTCCAATCGCGGATCCGGTTCCGCATAACCCGCTTCTTTTGCCATAAGAATAGCTTTACTCAACGGAATTTTCTCACTTACCGTATTAAATATATAATTAAGAGTTCCGGATAAAACTGCTTCCAGTTTCAATATTTTATCTCCACTGTTTATTAATGCATTCATTGTATTAATAATAGGTAATCCGGCCCCTACGTTTGTTTCAAACAAATATTTCACTCCATGTTTTCGTGAAAGTTCTTTCAATTCCATATAGTCGCCGTAATCGGAAGAAGAAGATATTTTATTCGCAGTAACCACCGATACATTATGAGACAATAATCCTTTATATAAAGCGGCAATATCCATATTGGCCGTACAATCCACAAAAACAGAATTAAAAATATTCATCTCTTCAATTTCTTTATATAAAATCTCCGGAGAAGAATCCTTTCCTTCCTTTATCAATATTTCTTCATAATCAGACAGATCAATCCCTTCTCTTTTAAATACGGCACGTTTGGAATTTGCAATTCCAACCACATTTATTTTTAATCTGTTTTGTTTCATTAACTGGGATTGTTGAAGCTTGATCTGGTCCAACAAATTCTTTCCTACCGTACCGATCCCGACCAAAAAAATATTCAAAACTTGGTATTCAGATAAGAAAAACGAATCATGAATGGAGTTTAAAGCTTTACGTAAATGCTTAGCTTTAATAATAAAAGAAATATTTGTTTCCGAAGCACCTTGCGCACAAGCGATCACGCTAATACCACTCCTTCCCAATGTTCCAAATAATTTACCTGCAATTCCGGGAGTATGTTTCATATTTTCCCCTACAATTGCTACAGTAGCCAAGCCTTTTTCGACCTTCACATCGTTGATTTCTCCCTGAGACATTTCCAATGCAAATTCATTCTGAAGCACTCCGACCGCCAAATCAGCATCTGCATGCTTCACGGCAATAGAGGTTGTATTCTCAGAAGATGCTTGGGAAACCATAAAAACACTGATTCCGTTTTTCGCTAATGTTCTGAATATTCTGTAATTTACACCAATCACACCAACCATTCCCAAGCCCTGAACCGTAATCAAACACGTATCATCAATAGAAGAAATTCCTTTAATAGACTTTCCTCCCTTGATTTTTTCTCTTGTAATCAATGTTCCGGGAGCTTCCGGATTAAATGTATTTTTAATACGAATGGGGATATTTTTATGATATACAGGAAATATAGTGGGAGGATAAATCACCTTTGCTCCAAAATTAGACAATTCCATTGCTTCTATATAGCTGAGGCATTCGATCACATAAGCAGAACTGATTACTTTAGGATCTGCTGTCATGAAACCGTCCACATCTGTCCAGATCTCTAAAACAGAAGCATCCAAAGCGGAAGCCAACACAGCAGCCGTATAATCCGACCCTCCTCTTCCCAGATTAGTAACTTCTCCCGTGTCTCGATCCATAGAAATAAAACCCGGAATGACAGAGATACGCGGTAAAGGAGAAAACTGTTTCTTTATTAATTCATTAGTCGTAGTAAAATCTACAATATGTTTCTGAAATTGTTTTTCGGTTTTTATAAATTTTCCGGCATCGAAAAGACAAGAACCCTCAATTACCTCACTTATTATCAACGAAGAAATCCTTTCTCCATAGCTCACGATTATATCGGATGTTTTCAAAGATAAGTCTTTTATAAGAAAAACCCCG
>DAIQOU010000681.1:0-2550 GCA_036787725.1 Bacteroidales bacterium | reverse complement strand
TACTGTTTGTAACAAATATTGGAAATAATCTGTTAAATTTTCAAATAAAGTGAGATTTTCGTGAACAATTCAGGTTCTTATTTGTTTAATATGATTTAGTTTTTTTGTGCTACGGTGAAGAAATGAAATCCTTCCGGTAAAACTTAAGAATATATAATGGAGAAAGTATTTCTCATAAATCTATATATTTGCAGTATTTATCAATAGATTTTTTCCTTATGACTCATAAATTTGATTTTCTTATTATCGGTTCCGGTATAGCCGGGATGAGTTTTGCATTAAAAGTAGCGGATTTTGGTAAAGTTGCCGTAATTTGTAAGACTACATTGGAAGAGGCGAATACTTTTTTTGCACAAGGAGGAATTGCTTCGGTTACCAATCCTATTGATGATTTTAAGAAACACATTCAAGATACGCTGATTGCAGGTGACGGTATTTGCGATAAAAATGTAGTAGAAAAGGTGGTTCGGGAAGCGCCTGCTCAAATTGAAGAGCTGATTCGTTGGGGAGTGGATTTTGATAAAGACGATAAAGGTAATTTTGACCTCCATCGTGAAGGAGGTCATTCCGAGCATCGTATTTTGCATCATAAAGATACAACGGGAGCCGAAATTCAAAAGAGTTTAATAAAACGGGTGAAGACCCATCCCAATATCCGTGTTTTTGATTATCATTTTGCTATAGAGATTCTTACTCAGCATCACTTGGGAAAAGAGGTGAATAAGCATACCGATAATATTGAATGTTATGGAGCCTATATTCTCAATGAGCGTACCCGAAGCGTATCTACTTTTTTATCAAAAGTCACCATGATCTCTACAGGAGGCATAGGGAGTATTTATCAGAACACCACTAATCCTTTGGTAGCTACAGGTGATGGGATTGCTATGGTATATCGGGCCAAAGGAATAATTAAAGACATGGAGTTTGTACAGTTTCATCCCACTGCTTTGTATAATCCCAAAGAACGTCCTTCTTTTCTGATTACCGAAGCCATGCGCGGATATGGAGGAGTTTTGAAGACTCGGGACGGAAAGGAATTTATGCAGAAATATGATGAACGTAAATCATTGGCTCCCAGAGATATTGTAGCCCGTGCTATTGATACGGAAATGAAAAACCGAGGCGATGATTATGTTTGTTTGGATGTTACTCATAAAGATGCCGAGGAAACCAAAAAACATTTTCCCAATATTTATGAAAAATGTTTAAGTGAGGGGATTGACATAACAAAAGATTATATACCGGTTGCTCCGGCTGCTCATTATTTGTGTGGAGGAATATCCGTTAATTTGAACGGGCAATCTTCCATTCATCGATTGTATGCTTGCGGAGAATGTTCCAGAACCGGCTTACATGGAGCTAACCGATTAGCATCCAATTCATTAATTGAAGCTATCGTATATGCAGATTCTGCTGCCAAACATGCTGTTGAGAATATGAAACATTATACTTTTAACGAACATATTCCGGCATGGAATGATGAGGGTACTTCTTTGCCGGAAGAAATGGTGTTGATTACGCAGAGTGCCAAAGAAGTGGGGACCATTATGTCGAACTATGTAGGAATTGTCCGTTCTAACTTACGATTGAAAAGAGCTTTTGACAGGCTGGAGATATTGTATAAAGAGACTGAAAATTTATTTATTCGCTCTATTGTTTCCCGGGACATTTGTGAATTAAGGAATATAATTAATGTAGGTTATTTGGTAATCAAACAGGCGATGGAACGTAAGGAAAGTCGCGGATTACATTATACTATTGATTATCCCGATAAAAATAAATTAACAGTAGTCGTCCATTGATCGACTACTGTTAATTTATTTCGATAATTACGGTTGGTTATCGATAGCTTTCCAAGTATAAGCGGCAATAACAGCTCCCAGGAACGGGGCAGTAATAAATAACCACAACTGGCTGAGTGCTTGCCCTCCTGCAAATAATGCCGGTCCGATACTTCTTGCCGGGTTTACCGAAGTTCCTGTAATCGGAATGCATACAATATGAATCATAACAAGTGCCAACCCGATTGCCAGTCCTGCAAATCCGTTTTGTGCTCCTTTAGAAGTGGCTCCGAATACTACCAATAAGAAAATAAAAGTAAATACGGTCTCGGCAATGAATGCCGGAATTATTTCGGTATATCCGTTTGCTCCGGTTAGTGTAGTAGCTGATCCCGAATCTTTAGCTAATAAATAAAGAATGCCGGATCCGATAATCGCACCGATGACTTGAAAAATGATGTATATTCCGGCATCTTTCCCTGAAATTTTATTGGATAATAACATGCCCAGTGTAATTGCGGGGTTGATATGGCACCCTGATATTTTGCCGATTGTATAAACCATTGTAACTACAGCCAGACCAAAAGCAAAGGCTACACCTAATGTTCCAACCGGATCGAAAGGTTGAGTTGTTCCTGCGAATACAGCACTTCCACATCCTATGAGTACCAGAACCATTGTTCCGATCATCTCTGCTAAATATTTCTTCATATTTTATTAAATTATAGTGTTGATTGTTTATAAAGATAACAAGGTAAAGTTTTTT
>DAIQOU010000680.1:0-2558 GCA_036787725.1 Bacteroidales bacterium | reverse complement strand
CTCGAAAAAAAATCTGTATTTCCTTATTATAAAAGTGTTTCCGCAGACACTCTTCCTGCTATGACTATTGAAGATTGGGAGAGGTTTATGAAAAATAAAACACTTATTATCTATCGAGACAGTTCAAAGGTAAGTATGCTAAATATGCATCAAGGAAGCTTAATGTTCTATGCTGAATATGAGTACCATAATCCGGGAGCTGAAATAAAAGCAAAATTACCCGATGGATTTGAATATACTTATGCTTACTTTATTCCCGGGGCTTATTCCTATCTGAAATTGTCGGAAAATAAATACATCATCCTTTTGAGCCGACATCAATTGTACGACAGTTCGTTCGACGGGTATATCATTCCATTTAAAGACCGGTTGGAACTTCAAATCCGCCATATCAATAGAGATGTGGATTACAATGTTCCATCTTGTCCGTTGTATGATAAAGACAGCCTTTACTATCGGGATTTATATGCCCGTGCATTTTATACTGTTACCTTGACAAACGCCGGTCGCCAACAACTGTGTGATTTTTTCGGGTTTGCCTATCCACTGATAGCCGACTCCATACAATGGGCCGGAGACTACATTATTGCCAACGACTTGAAAAAGCAACAATGCATAGTTTATGACAAATTACTGAATAAACAACCGCTTAAAAACATACGTTGTGTTACTTCCAACTTACAAATGTTGCAAGGGAAAAAGGTAAAATGGTTTGAGAACGGAAAACTTCTTGACAATCCGACAAAACATTGGTCGTCATGGCCGGATTCTCCTTCCCGATATTATTATAAAATCGAAAAGAGGGGCGATGGCTTCCTTTTTTATCGGGCAGGAAGAACACAATATGGAGAAGAACGCAAAAAGCAAGAATTTACACTGACTAATCCCGAAACGGCAGACAGCATCTTTTTTGAAAACAGACAGACTACTCTAAATACCTTTCATTACCCCGGAGAAGGAACCGGTCGTGATATCGATATTCTTTATATTAAGACAAAAGAAGGAAAATACAATATCTGTACTTATACAACAGACATTGATGCTAACACATTCACGGTGATCCCGATGCTTACAACCAATGTTGACCGGGTAGAAATGAAACATCCCCGCTATTTTTATGATCAAGGAAAAGTGGGTTATTACCCCGAAATGAGGACGGCGGATTATAAAGAAATAAATGAACTTAACGGGAAGTTTCTCCGAGTAAAAACCTTACAAGGAAAGAGGGCGTGGTACAATATGGAAAATAAGAGGTTGTATTATGATTAAAATAAAAGGGAAAATATACTTTCTAAAATTTGAATGATGATTACACCAATAGAAAAATTAAAGGAATTGGGTCGTATGCCTGACCAAGATTTAGATAATGATTCGCCTTCCATACAAGAAGTTGTAGAAAAATACGAACAATTGTTGGATGAAATGGAAGAACCTTTATCTATGGAGGAAGGCCGTTTTTTGCTTTCTATTTTACCCTGTACTAAATTCTACGGTTTAGAAGAATATATAATTTCAAAAGTAGAAACCATAGAATTGAATGACGAAAAATCAATGAAGGAGTATGAGGAGTTGATGAATTCCTGTCCTAATGAGGAAGTTAAGAGCTTTCTCATTGCCGGATATGAAAATTGGAGGAAGCAAGAATGTCTGTAGAGGAAAGTTTCCCGTTCACTATAATACAGCATCATCGCCGGTCTTAATCGACCAATTGAGATAATCTTGTAAAACTCGGTAAAGCACCACCGGCAGATTATCCCTTTGCCGTAAAAGACCATTTTATCGAATAAATACATGTATGAATATCAGAAGAGTAACATTGGATGATGCGGAAAGCATCTGTAAAATTTATAATTATTACGTGGAAAATACTGCGGTGACATTTGAAACGAAAACCGTAACCGTAGGTGAAATGAAGCAGCGTATTGCCGGATTTCTGAATGAAGGTTTTCCTTATTATGTAGGAGAGGCCGAAAACAAAATCATGGGCTATTGTTATCTTCATGATTGGAATAGCCGCCGTGCTTACTCTTTAACAAAGGAAGTTTCCATATATATGGATAAAGGCTATACGGGAAAGGGACTGGGTACACTGCTTTATCGTCGTCTTTTTGATGAAATATACAGAATGGACATTCATGTTATTATAGCCGGTATTTGCATTCCCAATGAAAAAAGTGTTCGACTGCATGAAAAGTTTGGCTTAAAACAAGTATCCCACATGCGGGAAGTAGGCCGGAAATTGGGTAAATGGCACGATGTAGGACATTGGCAACTGGTAATAAATCGGGATATCTCTCTTGTATGAAAATGATCGGTTATTTTAAGTAACTCTCCAACCAAAGAACGTTGCCCGACAGATAAGTATTTCCGAATTTGTTATACTCAACCTCCATTTTAGTTGTCCCTTTTGAGTTTTTGGAATAGCAAATTCCTCTCAATTTCATTTTGGAAGGATAAAAAGAAGGATCTTGCTTTTTTATCCGACTTACGGATTTAATAAGATATTCCATGAAATGCTTGGTGGCATGAATTTGAGGTAAAGGATTCCCGTCTTTTTG
>DAIQOU010000679.1:0-2559 GCA_036787725.1 Bacteroidales bacterium | reverse complement strand
GAGGGATCAACATACCTATACCTGTCGTATTTCAAACTCGGTTCAATCGGGCAGTTATATGATTCAGGCATATGTCGAGAACCCCGACGGTGTGAAAGAAATAATAGAAAGGAGTGCCGAAACTCCGTGGATTGATCGGATACCGTTTACTTTCATTCGGGTCAATGCCTATTCCAATGCAAGCAGTATCGTACTGCAAAACCATTTGATACTCAATACCTCTCAACCTTATTTTTATAAAGCTTTCATCGATCAAACATTTAAGGTTATTGTCAATGTTCCGGTTGCCGTGACTCCGAATACAAGAATAGGACTGTTTGATTTATACGGCAATTTCGTGGAAGACATTACTCAATCCAATACGGGATTGATGTATACGTGTAAGGTTTCTTATAACGTATTTCCGAACAATTACATTATCATGCCTTTCGAATATGTAAGCGGAGTACCGACTGTAATCGAAAGAGCACCCGGAGCGGCCGTAATGGATCGTTTGCCGCTTGCCGTGGATTACGACTGGGGATTCAGATCGATGCGTTCGACAACGGGTATTGAAGAAACCCAAACGGGTAACACTTCCGTTTATCCCAATCCCGTAAAAGACGTGTTGAACGTTTCCACTGATGAAGCAATCGAAAACATTACCGTCTTTAATTTGAGCGGTAAAAAAGTAAAAGAAACGACTTCTCAAACAGGGGTCTCGCTGGGTAATTTGCCTTCGGGAACCTATATTGTGAGAATCACAACCGACAAAGCAGTTGAAACCTACAAGATACAAAAAGATTGATCTTAATTGACAGATAAAACAAAAGCCCGACAAATCATCGTGATCTGTCGGGCTTCTCATTTAACCAAACCTTATTTAGCTATGTCCAAAAATTAATCTCTGCAAAAGAAGATAATTCTGATGAAAAACTATGTTTGCGGAATCCTACTTAGTGTTAGTTAATGTTATCATGCAGCAATTATGAATTGTAAATGTTCTTTTCTCGACTGAAACTGATTGAGACTGCATTAAAACAAGAAAACCGGCACATGTAGAAATGACATATTTATAAAATTATTCTCCGTTGCTATAAATTGGGTGGGGAGAATTGCTCATATTTGAAAATGTATTGAAATTATTTGTTTTTGCAACTAAAAACAGTTACATTTACAAATAGAAATTTCACCATGAGCAGAAAAGAAAAATTAATATCCCGTTTATTGAGTTTTCCCAAAGACTTTACTACGGAATTGTCATTTCGATGCATAAACCTCACCCGGGAAATATTGTAAAGATGTATGTATTGAAAGACGTAGCCGAAAAGTTGCTGTCTGACGGATTGATATTTATAAGTGATGACGAAGAATAAAACAAGGAGGTTAATATGAATTATTTGGAATATAAAGGCTATAAAGGAAGCGTTGACTACGACGCCGAAAACAGATGCCTGGTAGGCAAAGTATTGGGAATGAGTAAAGATTCGATCACCTACGAAGGAAATACGATCGATGAGTTGGAGGCCGATTTCAGAAACGGCATAGACGATTATCTTGAAAGCTGCAAAGAAGCGGGTATTGCTCCCCGAAAACCTTACGGAGGAAATCTGAATGTGAGAATGCCTTCTCATATTCACGAACAATTGGCCCTGATTGCAGAGAAAGAAAACGTAAAGATCAACACGGTCATAAATAAGGCAATAGACTTTTATTTACATCATTAATACTCCAACAGTACAAGCGAGCCGCAATGATCCCCCTGTACTGTTGGAGTAAATAATACTTACGGCGAAATAAAATTTCGCGATTCCGTCTTTTATTTGGGGTAAACTTTATTCCCATGAAATCCTACGAACGACAATCTCAAAGATCACATGTGATAGAGAGCAATCCGAAAGCATCCCGACAAGTTCCGGCGAGTGTTATACTGCAGCGGTACAGGGAAAAATATAATCTCGTACAAAGAGAAGAGATCGACGAAGATGAGCTTTTACAGGGAAAGTTTAAACCCGATCCCGTACAACGGGAAGAAACTCCGAATAACACGGGACTTCCCGACAATCTGAAAACAGGTATAGAGAATCTGTCGGGCTACAGCATGGACGACGTACAAGTACACTACAATTCAGGTAAACCCGCCCAATTAAATGTGTTGGCCTATGCCCAAGGAACGGATATTCATGTGGCGCCGGGACAGGAAAAACACCTCCTGCACGAAGCGTGGCATGTAGTCCAACAAAAGCAGGGACGGGTATAACCGACCATACAACTTCAAGGGGTAAATGTGAACGATAATGCAGGATTGGAGAAAGAGGCGGATGTGATGGGAGGAAAGATATTTTCAAATACCGAATTGACGCAAACAGAAAAAATGGCTGGAAATGATTCCGTTTATCAACGGATGGTAATTGTCGGTTCGGCAGCGGAGGATGTTGACAGCGTGATTGCTGCCGATATTTCTTTTCAACATCATAAGGCAGAAGGGATGATAATAATGTTGGATTCATTATTGAAGGAAGATCCCAAAAAATATAAAATAAATGACGGGGAAGGAATTATTTTAACCACTCACGGATC
>DAIQOU010000162.1:0-9258 GCA_036787725.1 Bacteroidales bacterium | reverse complement strand
GAAGAAATAAAAAAGAAGAGGAGAGGGTGTCTAAAAAGATCAAGTATTCTTTGAATAAGTTACGGATTGTAAGTTTCGTTTCGGGGAAAGCCCTAAGAACTTTGATTTTGATAACCCCGAGTGCAACGTGGGGCGGATACGATACTTCCCTCACATCCACTCCGGAGAGGTTGAACCCGCTTCGGGGTTCATTTCATTAGGACGTTCTATTGCCCCGAGTTGCACTCGGGGTTATCCTTATTTTACCCCTTCCGGGGTAATTGCATCCAATTTATAACCCGGTCGGGAGATATCAGACCTTTTAGACAACCTCTTTATTATTTTTATTTTCCCGCTTCCAATTGTGTTTTGAAGGCCAATGCATACAGGCGCATTTGTTTTACCATTGCTACCAATCCGTTGGACCGGGTAGGCGAAAGGTGCTCTTTTAATCCGATTTTATCAATGAAGTACAATTCGGTATTCAGAATTTCATCCGGGGTACGATTATCCATTACCTTCATCAGGAGAGCAATGATTCCTTTTACAATGACGGCATCGCTTTCTCCCAAGAAGCGGATTTTTCCTTCGATCAGGTCGGCTTGCAACCAAACCCGGCTCTGGCAGCCTTCGATCAAATTGTTTTCGGTTTTATATTTCGGGTCCAAGGGAGGTAATTCGTTTCCCAACTCGATTAATAAAGCATATTTGTCCATCCAATCGTCAAAGACCGAGAATTCTTCAATGATCTCGTCTTGGACTTCATTCATTGTTTTCATACTTTGTTTATTCATTATATAAAACATGCAGTACCGTTTGCCCTACAGCGGCCATGGTTTCGCGACTGATATTGTTCATGTTATCCTCCAAGGTATGCCAATAAGTTCCGAAACCGTGGGGAGTATCCGGTTCTTGTTGAATGATATTAATACAAGGGATTTTTCTGTTCTTAATTACATACACATGATCATCTTCGACAGCCCCTCCCTGTTGATTTAAGAAAAAATGACCAAATCCGAGTTTCCGGCCTGCATTCCATACCTTTTTTACGATATGACCTGCATTTGATTCGGAATAATATTCTTTATAAAATCGGGCGCCCGGAGCGCTGACCATATCCAACAAAATGCCAAAACGAGCTGAGTAGTTGGGAACATGCGGATTTTTCCCCCAATAATCGGATCCCAAGCAATATCCTCCGTTATGGTTCGGATCAAAGGCAGGAGCACCCCAATCTTCTGCATCAAAAAAGATAATATCCACTCCCACTTGCGGTTGTTTCAGGTTTATTTGCCTGGCAATTTCAAGCAGCACGGCACAGGCTCCCGCTCCGTCATTGGCCCCATCAATGGGGGTTCTGTGGTTTTCGGGGTTGGGATCCTGATCTGCAAAAGGGCGAGTATCCCAGTGGGCGAACAATAAGACCCGGTTCTTATTTTCGGGTTGAAACGAGCCGATAATATTGGTGCAGTTTAATTTTGTTCCTTCATAATTAGTCAATACAGCTTCTTGTTCGATAACAGTTGCTCCAAACTCTTTTAATTTCCCCGATAAATAATTTTTGCATTCGGTATGCGCTTCCGTATTGGGAACGCGAGGGCCGAAATTAACTTGTTTTTCCGTGAAAAAATAGGCACTATCGGCATCAAACGAGGGCATTTGCATTTCCTGTTTACCTAATTGGGATTCTTTAGGAGCTTTCGGCTTGGGATTACATCCAAAAAAAAGAACGCAAAAGAAAAAGGAAAGGATTATTTTACTCATTCTGTTTAAGTCTGTTTTAATTAGAACTGCAAATATACATGATATTCTTTTTATATGGGTCGGTACCGGGAAAGAAAAAGAAGGAACGGATTTTTACTCTGTTCCTTCTTTCCATTGTTTTTTACCGGGCAATATTGTTTATTTTTCTCCCAGTAATTTTTTGTATTCTTGCGGATTACTGATTATTTGCAGCGCTCTTTGATAAGATTCGTTATCTTGGTTCATGATGTAGAAGTATTCTCCCATATCCCACAGATCTCTTGCGATAAGCGCTTTGATATGCAACGTGATTAATGTCTTTGATTTTTCGTATTCTTCTCTTTCCTTCTTCTCGTCTTCCGCTTTTTTTGCGGCGTCTTCATTCTCTTTTCCTTTTAAGAACTCTTTCTTTTCCTCTTCATACAGATTCCAAAGACTTTCCATTTCTTCATTCGGAACCGTGAATTTTTCGGAGAACTGCTCTATATTTTTGTATTGTTTTTGCAGTTTTGCCCGATTACGATCGATATAATTCATGGCTACCTTGTTTAATAAACCTCTGGCAGATACATTCCGGTGAAAAGAAGTATATTTGGTCGTATCAAAAGGAATAAAGAGGTCGGGCATAATACCGCCTCCCCCATATACGGTTCTGCCGGTAATCAATGTATTGTATTTTAATGAATCCGGGAAATGAATACTGTCTGCGCTTACCATTTCTCCTCGGTTGTAACGTTCGATCAGGTCGCGGTTGTATGATTCCTTATTCCCATTTTCATAAGGTTTTTGTATTCCTCTTCCGGTCGGTGTATAATAACGGGCAGTGGTCAGACGAATCATGGAACCGTCGGGTAACGGTATCGGTCGTTGAACGAGTCCTTTACCAAAACTCCGTCTTCCTACAATGACGGCTCTGTCCCAATCCTGTAAAGCTCCGGAAACGATCTCACTGGCAGAAGCTGATCCTTCATCAATCAAAACAATTAAATTACCGGTTTCGAAAACGCCTTTTTCCGTTGCTTTGGCATCTTCTCTTTTTTGGTGAGCGCCTTCTGTATATACAATGGTTTTACCCTTCTTTAAGAATTCATCACATAAATCGATTGCTGCATTGAGGTATCCTCCTCCATTCCCTTGTAAGTCCAATATCAGGTTTTTCATTCTTTTCTTTTTTAACTCCTCAAAAGCTTTTAAGAATTCGTCATGAGTAGTCGCAGCAAAACGATTCAACCGAATATAACCGGTTTCCTTGTTTGCCATATAGGCAGCTTCTAAACTGTAGATAGGAATTTTATCTCTTATTATTTTGAATTCGATCAGTTCGGGTACATTTTGTCTTTGTATTTTTACCCTTACCATGGTTCCTTTTTTGCCTCGAAGGCGTCTCATTACATCATTGGTTTTCATATTGACCCCGGCAATGGTGGTGTCGTCAACCATGATGATACGGTCTCCTGCCAAGACTCCCACTTTTTCGGAAGGACCTCCGGAAATAACCTGAATAACATATAACGTATCGGTCAACATATTAAATTGAATTCCGATCCCGTCGAAATTACCTTGTAAAGGTTCATTCATTTCCTTTACTTCTTCCTTATTCATGTAATCGGAGTGGGGATCCAATTCTTTCAATAAAGCGATAATGGCATCTTCAGTAAGCTTCTCTTTATTCACATCATCTACATAGAGATTCTGGATGGCATATACCACCATATTCATTTTTTGCATGGAGGGGTCCATCGGTTGCGAAGTGCAACAGGTTGTTCCTATGAGGAGGATTGAAAATAAAATAATAATTTTTTTCATATTCTAATGTGTTATTTATATTTATAAATTTGCATCCCCGACGGAACAAACTCATCAATACTCTTATCGTATGAAAGCAGTTCCCTGACGATGGAAGAACTGATGTGAGTATGTTCGGGTTCCGTAAAAAGCACAAATGTATCGATTCCGGCAATCTTCCGGTTAACATCTGCAATGTTTTTTTCGTATTCGAAATCGTCTACTGTCCGGATTCCTCGAAGAATGAATCCGGCACCGATTTCCTTCGCAAAGTCTACCGTTAAACAGTTATAACTTTCCACACTCACCTTGTCGTTATGCTCAAATAACAAGTTGATCATATCCATACGGTTTTGCAAAGAGAAAAAGGTCTTTTTGTTTTGATTGACTCCGATTGCAATTACAATTTCATCCACCAAACCGAGTCCTCTTTCGATAAGAGATAAATGTCCGATCGTAAACGGATCAAACGTACCGGGAAATATAGCTTTTCTATTCATTTATATTTAATAAACGTTGCCCTTATTAAATCAGAAAGTTTTTGAGGTTGAGATACTGTTATGGTATTCTCTCCGGAATCGGGTTTTTTACCGGCCTTAAGGACCGGATCTGTTGTTTGAATATTAAAACCTTCAAAAACGATACCGTCAGCTCCTTTCTTTTTGGCAACTTCTTCCAGCTTTTGTTGAGCCTTTTCTGTTGATCCGTACGGAATCGATTCTGCATATCCTGCAATCTCATAAGCTTTCGTTACCTCTTCCCAACTCATATATAAATCTATTCGAGAGGTTTCCGGGTAAGATCGGCCTACATAAGAAACAGAAGCTCCACAAGAAGTTAATACAACTAAAACGCCAATGATAAGAAATAGTTTCATGATTCGATAAATATTCGAAAATCAGATATCTTCTTCCACAACCAGATTATCTATAATAAAATGTTGTCGTTCCATCGTATTCTTTCCCATATAAAATTCCAACATTTCCTTTACAGAATCCTGTTTCTTCATGCTGACAAGATCCAGGCGCAAATCTTTTCCGATGAAATTTTTGAATTCCTGCGGTGAAATCTCTCCCAATCCTTTGAATCGGGTGATTTCGGGATTCGGTTTTAACTTTTCAATGGCAGCAATGCGTTCTTCTTCGGAATAACAATAAATGGTTTCTTTTTTATTTCGGACCCGAAATAAAGGAGTCTGTAAAATAAAGACGTGTTTGTTCTTGATCAGATCCGGAAAGAACTGTAAAAAGAATGTAATAATCAGTAGTCGTATATGCATCCCATCCACATCCGCATCGGTTGCAATAATTACTTTATTATACCTTAATCCTTCCAATCCGTCTTCAATATTTAATGCTGCTTGCAACAGATTAAACTCTTCATTCTCATACACCACCTTTTTGGTCAATCCGAATGTATTTAACGGTTTTCCGCGTAAACTGAAAACAGCCTGAAAGTTGGGGTTGCGGCTTTGTGTAATGGAACCGCTGGCCGAATCTCCTTCTGTAATGAAGATGCAGGTGTCTTCTCTGTGATCTCCTTTCGCATCATTATAGTGAAAACGACAATCCCTTAACTTTTTATTATGAAGGTTGGCTTTCTTGGCCCGTTCTCTTGCTAATTTGGTTATTCCGGCAATCGCTTTGCGCTCCTTTTCCGATTCCAGTATTTTTTTTAATAAATTGTCAGCTGTCTCCTGATTTTTATGTAAATAGTTATCCAGCTCTTTTTTTAGAAAATCGCCGATGAATTTAGTAACGGAAGGGCCTTTGGGTCCCATGTCTTTAGAGCCCAGCTTGGTTTTTGTTTGAGATTCGAATACCGGTTCTTCCACCTTAATGCTGATGGCAGCAATGATCCCGCTTCGGATGTCGGCATATTCGAAATTCTTATTGAAATATTCTTTAATTACGCGTGAAGAAGCTTCCCGGAAAGCAGTTAAATGAGTTCCTCCTTGGGTTGTATTCTGTCCGTTCACAAAAGAATAATATTCTTCTCCGTATTGATTGGCATGAGTAATTACTATTTCAATATCTTCCCCATGCAAATGAATAATCGGATAAAGCGGATCGGAGGTCATGTTTTCATTCAGTAAATCGACTAATCCGTTTTTGGAAAAAAACTTTTTTCCGTTATAAACGATTGTTAAGCCGGAATTGAGAAAAACATAATTTTTCAGCAGCCCCTCAATGAATTCATCTTTATAATTATATCCTTTGAAAATTTCCTCATCCGGAATAAACTTCACAAATGTTCCGTTGTCTTCTTTTGTTTTTTCAATGGGGAACTCGGAGACTAATTGAGCCTTTGCGTATTCCACTCCTTTCATTTCTCCGTTACGGAAACTTTGTACGAGCATGTAAGAAGATAATGCATTTACAGCTTTGATCCCGACGCCGTTTAAACCTACTGATTTTTTGAATGCTTTGGAATCGTATTTTCCTCCTGTATTCATTTTGGAAGATGCATCTACGACTTTCCCCAATGGAATACCTCTTCCGTAATCGCGGATAGAAACAGTTCCTTCTTCTATTTTAATCTCGATTGTTTTTCCATATCCCATCATGTATTCATCGAGGGAATTATCCAATACTTCTTTCAACAGAACATAGATTCCGTCGTCACTGTATGTTCCGTCTCCCAATTTTCCGATATACATACCGGGACGTTGGCGGATGTGTTCCCACCACTCCAGGGTCCGGATGTTATCTTCTTCGTATGTAACTTGATTTGTTGTTGATAAAATATCTTTTTCCTCCATTATGATTAATACTTATCTGTCTAATTGCTTGATAAATGCCCGCCGGGTTTTATGATGCCTGGTCTCAAAGAGATCCCATTGGGATTGGACTTTTGTGTTTAGTTCCAGTTCCGGATTGCTTTCTGCATACTTAAATCCTTTTCGATTATAAATAGGGACTAAATCATAAAAAAGCAAAGCGTTCACACCTTTGCTTTGATATTCCGGCAATACTCCTATTATATACAAATCAACAATATTGTTTTTACCGTAAAGGGCTTTTAATAAATGAGTCCAGCCAAACGGGAATAAACGCCCCTTGGCTTTTTGCAGCGCTTTGGATAGGCTGGGGAATGTAATGCCGATGCCGATAACGGCATCATCTTCTTCCCTGACAATGACAGTTACTAAATCCAAGCGAAGCAAAGGGATATACATCTTAATATAATAATCGATTTGCGAGGGGGTTAACGGCGAATATCCGTACAATCCGCGGTATGCTTCATTCCACAATTCGAAGATACGGGGAGCATACGGAAGAATTTCTTTTACCCGTTTGAACTTCATAATCTTCAGACCGTATTTCTTCATCACAATTTCTGAAATACGCGTAAATCTTTCCGGGGTTTTATCCGGGATTGTGATTTGAAATTCATGCCAGTCTTGATCTTTACTATATCCCAAGTCCGCTAAATGATCTTTATAATATGGGTAGCTGTAGCTTGTAGACATGGTTGAAAGCTCCTCAAACCCGTAAATTAACAATCCCTGATGGTCCATATCGGTGAATCCCAACGGTCCTTGCATTGCAGTCATCCCTTTCGACTTCGCCCAATCTTCCACAGCATCAAATAATGCTTTGGATACAGTTTTGTCGTCTGTAAAATCCACAAAACTGAAACGGGCATTTTTTTGCTTCCATATTTCATTTGCTTTATGGTTGATGATCCCGGCTATACGACCCGCAATCTTTCCGTTTTTGTAAGCTAAAAAACAGATTGATTCGCAAAATTCGTATGCAGGGTTTTTATCCTTACTTAAGGTCATTATTTCATCTGAAACAATACTCGGAACATGATAAGGCGAATTCTTATAAAGATCGAGATTAAACTTTACAAAGTTTTTGAGATCGTTGTTATTTCTTACTTCTTTTATCTCTATATCCATCCTTCGTTTTTGTTCTTGTTCAAAACATACAAAGATATGGTATTTTTTTGTAAATTTACCTCCCGTTTTATGAAACTTAACGATAGACCAACGACCGAATGATGGAAGAGCGTGACATTATATTTAAGGATGAACATTTGATTGCGATTAATAAACCTCCGGGTTTATTGGTTCATCGTACTTCTATTTCCGATGAAGATGATGAATTTGCTTTGCAACAGGTAAGGGATCTTATCGGACAAAAAATCTATCCCGTACACCGGTTGGATCGCCCGACTTCGGGAGTTTTGTTATTTGGATTGAGTTCGGCTTCGGCTTCAGCCTTGCATCGTCTGTTCCTGACTCGAAAAATAAAAAAAAGATATATTGCATTGGTACGCGGATGGTTTAAGTCTCAATATTTATGCCTCAATTATCCGGTGAAAAATTCGAAAGGAAATCTTATCGATGCACGGACCGATTTCAGACTGATAGAAAGATTTGAGCTTCCGATTCCCGTTCTTCCTTATGAGACATCCCGTTATTCATTGATAGAAGCCATCCCCACAACCGGGAGATGGCATCAGATTCGTCAGCATTTGGCGCATCTTCGTAATTATATTATTAACGACCGGGTGCATGGAACCGGAGCGCACAATAAAATGTTTTTGGAAGTTTTTAATGTCTCCCATCTGTTTCTGCATGCTCGGGAGATTACGTTTGTTCATCCTTTTTCGGATGTTACTTTAACCCTTAAAGCCGACTTTCCTCCTCATTGGAGGCAGTTGGATTTTTTAGAGATTGACGACCGGTTCGAAAAGTGACTTTCAGCGAATGAAACGAACCTTTGCTCTTTCTCTGGATTTTGCTTCCGGTTGCTCATTTTTATATCCGATGGCAATGGTGTAAATAGCTTGATAATTTTCGGAAAAATTGAATTCCGAAATAACCGAATTTTTAGCTTCCGGCGTATTGAAATAAGCTACTAAACTACCGACTACACACGTGCCGATGTTCATGGATTCAGCCGCTAATAAAATGTTTTGCCCTAGCAAACCGCAATCCACTTGGCTATAGCTGTTTAATGTGTCATGAGCAACTACGATCAATGTAGGAGATCCGTGAAAAACACTGAATCCCTCTTCTTTTGCTTTTGATGCACTTCCCGGAAGACTTTTCTCGGCAGCATACTCTACAAAACCCTTATTGATTTTTTCCAATAACTCCGGGTTTTGGATCACGCGTACTTCCCAAGGTTGTTTATTTAGAGCACTGGGTGCATTGATGGCACATTGAAGAATGGTATCCAATTGTTCCGGTTTGATTTGTTCCGGCAGATAAGATCGGATGCTTCGACGATTCATAATCGTTTCTACAGTCCTGTTTTTTTCGGTTTGAGAATTCATTGCATTTTTTTCTTTTTCAGTAGATTGACAAGAAATCAGAAAAACAATGACTGCTGCCATTGTTAATAATGAGGTTGTTTTCATATGTTGTTTTTGATGTTTTAAAAAAGGAAAAAACGGATCCTGTTTAATAATTAGCATCCGTTTTTACATTTTTATTTTTCCGAGCTTTCTTCTCCCAATTCTTCCACTACTTCTGCTGTCGGAGCATTTGTTTTTACGGAGTCCATTCCTTTTTTTCTGGAAGCCTCATTCTCGTACATTTGACTTGTTCCTATCACCTGTCCGTTGGTTGCTTTCAGGTTGAAATAATATTTGCCGTTGGAAGCATCTTTCTTTTCGAAACGGGCATCTTCCTGAGAATTCTTTTTGACCGATTCAATGCCGTTTTGACAAGCACTTTTGGTGGTATATCCTTCACTCGTTAAGATCACTTGTCCGTTGCCGGCCTTTAAATTG
>DAIQOU010000161.1:0-9263 GCA_036787725.1 Bacteroidales bacterium | reverse complement strand
TTATAAATAATATGAAATTCGCATCCTTCTTGCATGTTATATAGACAATCGGAGCTACGATTTTCCTATTCATCTATAGTGGCGGAGGTTTAACATCCTATTGGCAAAATTAGCGGATTAACCTGCCTGAAAGGAGTAATAATGTTTTAAAAAGAAGTAAGATTGTTCATAGTCTTAAAAATACCCCTTTCATATTCTTTTTATTTTATCGTATGAGAGAGGAGGCGAAGATGTCGGCTATTAAAAGTCATCCATTTTTCTTCACGTGCTTTTTTACAAATTCGGAAGGTTTCAATCCGAATTGTTTGAAAAAACTGGCCGTAAAATAAGACGGAGAAGAAAACCCGGTAATATAGGAAACTTCTTTAATAGACAAATTTTCATTCAATAATAACTCTGCTGCTTTTTTAAGACGAATGATCCGTATAAATTCATTCGGATTGGTATTGGAAATACCTTTCACTTTACGATATAAACTGGAGGTACTGATTCGCAAGGTAGCAGCCAAGCAATCTACACTTAAATCCGGATCCGATAATTTCTCTAAAATTATTTCATTCAAGGTATCCAAAAAGCTTTCGTCCGCTTTTGTTGAAGCAATCGTATTGGAGTAAAGAAACGGAGATTTATTAAAAGATTCGATCAATTGAGCCCTGCTTTTTAATAAATTAAATAGTTGGGCCCGTAAATAATCTGTAGAAAAAGGTTTACCTATATAGGCATCGGCTCCCGACTCCAATCCTTGAATCTTCGACTGAAGCGCATGTTTTGCAGAAAGGAGGATGAAAGGAATATGGCTGTAACGCAAATCAGATTTTATGATTTTACACAACTCAAAACCATCGAGGCCCGGCATGGCGATATCGGATACGATGATATTTATCATATGGCTGTCGATTATCTTAAGGGCTTCATTTCCATTCTTTGCTTTCAATACATGATAATTTTCCGACAATTCCTCAGCTACAAAATTCAACATTTCCGGTTCGTCTTCTACTACAAGGACCTGTGGAAGATTATTATCAACAACCGATTCCGGATTTTTTTCCGTATCCTCATCTAACGGTTCCTCTTCTTTTAATGTAATGCAGATATCCTGCATTTTAGGTAATTCAACAACGAAAGAATTAATATCCTTCATGCTTTTATCCAAGTAGAGTCTGCCATTATGCAGTTCGCAAAGCGATCGAGCCAAAAACAGTCCGATACCCGCCCCTTTAGGAGCAGAGGCATTGTTGTGTGTTTCTTTATATTGAAAAAACGGCTCAAATATTTTCTCTTTCATCTCCTCCGGAATGATTTTACCGTCATTATTTACCCGGATAATAAAGGTGGATGTTTTTTCATTTGCCTCCGCCCGAACAAGCACTTCTTTTTCGGCAAATTTTAATGCATTACTGAAAAGGTTGCTCAATATTTTTGTCAAAGCTTCTTTATCGACTGCGGCTTCGTAATTCGGGTCTATTAACATAAGATTAAAAACAATTCCCTTTTCTTCCGCTATCGGAGTAAAACGGAAATAAGTTTCATTCAAAAGCTCGTTTATGCCGGCTCTTACGAAATTAAGCCTCATTCCTTCCTTTTCCGTTTTTCTGAAATCAAGCAACTGATTGCTCAAATTCAGAAGCCGGTCTGTATTTTTATCCATAACGGGTAAATTTTCTTTGATCGATTCCGTCTTGTTTTCCGACCGTATAATCCTGTCCAAAGAACCTTTTATCAATGTAAGAGGAGTTCTTATCTCATGGGCTATTTGTGTGAAGAAATCAATTTTAGCATTAAAGAGTTCTTTTTCTTTCAATGCCTCCATCTTCTCAAATTTAAGATTATTCTTCAATCGGATGCGTTGAGAATAAAAACTCAACATGAAAAAAGCCATACATGCAATTAAAAGAAAATATACTCCGTAGGCCCAAGGTGTTCTCCAGAAAGGGGCTTTTACCGTGATATCTATTGTTTTTTCTGTTTGATTCCAACGACCGTCTCCATTCGCCGCTTTCAACCGGAAAGTATATTTTCCGGGAGGCAAGTTTGTATAATGTGCTTTGTTATATGTCTTTTGATGAATCCAATCCGTATCCGAACCTTCCAACTTATACATATACTCATTCGTTTCGGGCGAAACATAACTTAATGCTGCAAATTCGATACTGAATGTTGATTTTTCGTGCGGCAATACTATTTTATCGGCAAAAAGAACGGATTGATTTCGCAATGAATCGTCCACTTGTTTCAATTCTTCATTAAATAGCCGGAATCCGGTAATATACACAGGAGGAATAAATTCATTTTCTTTTATTTTTTCGGGTATGAACGTTATCATTCCGTCTATGGATCCGAAATACATTCTTCCGTATCCGTCTTTAAATCCCGAATTATAATTAAATTGGTTATTTGTTATGCCATTCGATTTCGAATATCTTTTCATCGCTTTTGTATTTGGATTAAAACATAATAATCCGTTCGAAGTAGATATCCATAGATTCCCCTTGGAGTCTTCCAAAATTTTGTAGACGAAATTACTTGGGAACCCCTTTTCCATGGTATAGCGGAAAAATTTCTTTGTTTTGGGATCAAACTCACACAATCCGTTTCCTCTTGTTCCCAGCCATATTCGATTCTCGCTGTCTTCGAAAATATCGGTTACGGCATCCGAACTTATTGAACTTTCATCCATTTCATTGTACCTGAAAACCCCGGTTTCACCGGTTTTGGTCTTGTAATATAATCCGGAACTTAAGGTTCCGACCCACATGGTCCCTTCATGGTCTTCGCAGATACAATAAACAAAGGAATAGGCTGCCAATTCATTGTCAAAAGTAAAAGTGTCGGAATCCGGATCGTATCGGAATATTCCTCCCAAAGTGCCGATCAGGATCTCTCCTTTTGCGGTTTTGAAAATCTTAATGACAAACTTCGTATTGATACCTCCGTTTTCGGCCGAGTAATGTCTTATCACCTTCCCTTTATTCATATCCAGAATATCGATACCCATATTAAAATAGCCGATCCACAATTTATCTTTATCCGTTAACAAACCATGTATATTGGAGCTTTTCAAGCTTCCGGGTTGGTTATCGGGAATGAAATTTATAAACTTTTTGGTTTTTGGATCTAATTTATTCAACCCGTGATCTTCCGTTCCGATCCAAAGATTTCCTTTTTCATCCCGGCATATTTCTCGGATAACGCTTCCCTTTATATCGTCGGGAAAACCCTGATTGAATATTTTTTCAAAGGGAGTATATTCGGGAGGCAAATAATTAATCCCTCTAAAATAGGTACCTGCCCAAACTCCGCCTTCCGAATCTTTTGTAAGTGAATAGATGGCATTATCGGCCAATGAATAAGGATTATAAGATTTTTTTCGTAAACCGGTCAATTGCTTGGTTTTGAGATTACAAATATGTATGCCGGATTCCGATCCGATCCAATATTCGTCTTCGGAGTAACGAAGAATTACCCTTGCATAAATGGGGTTTCCTTCCTTGTCGGTTTCAAACAAGGTCTCCATTGTTTTCGAGGCCGGATCGAAATGCTTTATTCCTTTTTCTTCCGTACCTATCAGTAACCCGTAAATCCCGGCATCGATGATGGGTGACCGGCCTGTGTAGCCTATCCTCTCCCGGTCGTTGAGTATTTCGTATTTGATAAACTCATCATTCCTGTAATCATATTTATATAAATAACCTCCGAAAGCAGTGATCCAAAGGTCACCCGAACCGGTAATGCATAAATGATGCGGAGAAAAATATTCGGAGGCCGGGTAATATTTTATCGTTTTTTTCTTTTTGTTATATCTGTATAATCCGCCATAACTTTGAATCCATATGTTTTCCTTAAAATCTTCCTTAATATCGGCAATATCTCCTTGATAGTCCAAAATATCATCCAAATCGTAAAAAAGATCCGAACGGACATCGTAATAACACAGGCCTTTATCTGTTCCGATCCATATCAAGCCGTCTTTATCTTCATACAAACAATTAATATAGTTGTGTTTTATAGAGGTTCTGTCGCCGGCTCTGTGTCTGTAAATTTTAAACACATGACCGTCAAAACGATTCAGTCCGTCTTTGGTTCCGAACCACATAAAGTTCCGGCTGTCTTGTAAACAGCAATAAACAGTATTATGCGATAAACCCGATTCGTTTGAATAATTTCTAAAATCATAGTTTCGAGACAATGCAACGGGAATCAGGAAAGCATACAATAATTGAAGTAAAAAAGTTTTTTTTATCATATAAGACAGTCTGTGAAGAGTTCGTAAGGAAACGAAATGATAATATTTCAAAATAAATACAAATATCGTTTCAATAAAAGGCCATGAATGAAAATCATAATTATTTGAAAGAATATTTATATCTTTTTTTTTAGTCTGTTATTAATATTGCAATACATTTTTTTCGATTCATACCATGGTTACATTATTAAAAAAACTACATTCATTTACATCTTAAAAGTCTGATTATTATGATTAAATTAAAGCATTATGGAAAAGCTCCGTTGAAGCTGTTTTTTCTGTCTCTTGCTCTTTTTTTATGGCAGACAATGTTTGTTAATTCGTTTGCGGGCGTTGCCGAGCAAAAGCAAAACATTGAGTTATCCGGAACAATAAAAGACACTTCGGGAGAGCCTCTTCCCGGCGTAAGTATTGTTGAAAAAGGAACGACCAACGGAACCCTGACCAACTCGGATGGCATTTTTAAATTTAAAGTAAGTCCGACTGCAACAGTTGTCGTTTCTTATTTGGGTTTTACAACACAAGAGATAGAGGTTAACGGCAACACTTCTCTCTCTATAGTCATGCAAGAGGCTTCATTGGATATTGATGAAGTCGTAATTGTAGGCTACGGAACACAACGGAAGGGGAATGTATTGTCGTCCATCAGTACAATTAATGAAGAAGACCTGAAAAGAACGACTTCAACAACCACATCGGGCGCTTTGGTAGGAAAAGTGGCCGGAATTACGAACCGTCAAGGAAGCGGAACACCCGGAGCAAGCACCAACATATCCATTCGTAACATGGGAACTCCCTTGTTTGTGATTGACGGAGCAATTAAGGATGAAGGACAATTCAATAATCTCGACGTAAACGATATTGAATCGATATCCATACTGAAAGACGGAGCCGCCGCCATTTACGGTGTAAAGGCTTCAAACGGAGTGGTACTTGTAAAAACAAAACGAGGAAGAACGGGGAAAACAGAAATCAGTGTAAATACCTATACCGGTTGGCAACAATGGGCGCGTTTTCCGAAAATGGCAAATGCTTATGATTTTACAAGGGCCGATTATGAAAGAAGAATCAACAGCGGGGAATTTGTTGATATCGATAAAGCCCAAAACGAATTGGAGAAATGGAAAACAGGTTATTATAACCCGGAAACAGGAGAAGATTACAGAGGATATGATTGGACTGACTTCGCCCGGAACGACGCACCGCTCACCTATTACAGCGTAAATGCTTCGGGAGGTACTGAAAAAGTAAATTATTACATAGCCATCGGTCGCGTCGATCAGGATGCTGTATTTAAAGATTACAATTTTAACCGGAATAATATACAGACCAATCTGGATGCCGAAATTACCAAAAACCTGAAAGTCAGCTTCTCCATGAACGGACGTATCGAAACCAGAGATAATCCCGGACTTAGCGGAGACGACGACTATTGGCTGGCCAGATTCGGTATGATGAGAAACCTTCCTACTTATCGGCCTTATGCCAATGATAATGAAAAATATCCGGCTTATCTGCCTTATGCTCCCGATTTGAACTTAGCCACCATGCAAAAAGATATTTCCGGTTTTTATGAGGACAAATGGAGAGTGTTTCAAGGAAATTGGGGATTGGAGTATATTTCTCCGCTTCCGGGATTGACCGGGAAATTTACTTACGGATATTATTATGCACAACATTCAAGAAACAATTTTGAAAAATCATATGATACTTATTCTTATGATTATGCAAACAATCAATATATACCGCAATGGACTAAGGCAGACTCCTGGATGCAAAAAGAATCGGGTGCCGTGGAAGAGCATACCATGCAATTCCAATTGAATTACGTTCAAACATTTAATAAGGTGCATAACTTAACGGCCATATTAGCTGCAGAATCTTATAAAAGAAATACCGGAACCTTGCGGGTGGCTCAAAATCCGACAGAAAGTAACATACTTCCCATAATCACCGATAACAGAGAATTGATTGCTTATTTAACCGATCAATATTGGGAAGGTGTCAATGCCGGTTTTGCCGGGAGGATATCTTACGATTATATGGGTAAATATTTGATCGAAGTATCCGGACGTTATGACGGATCCTATCGTTTTCCGAAAGAAAACAGATGGGGACTCTTTCCTTCCATTGCTGCGGGATACCGGATTTCCGAAGAAGAATTTTTCAAAGAGAGCAGCTTGGGAAATATTCTTAACAACGCCAAATTACGATTTTCGTATGGGGTAATGGGGGATGATCTTTCGGCCGGCGAATTCAATAATATATATCCCAATTTTGCTTATATGGGAGGATACAGTTTTAATCAAGGTACGGCAATCATTTCTCCCGATCCTACTTCAACAACAGAAGGAACGGTCATAAAGGGATCGCAATCCCGAGCTTTTCCGACAAAAGAGTTGTCGTGGGCAAAATCCAAAATGTTCAATGTCGGTGTCGATCTCGGATTTCTGAATAATCGCTTAAGTATGGAAATTGATTATTTCCAACGTTCCCGTACGGGCTTGCCTGCAAGACGTTCCGATCTTACGCTCCCGAGCGAAACAGGGATTTCCATTCCTCCCGAAAACCTGAATTCGGACAAAATCATGGGTGTGGACGGATTTTTTAAATGGAGTGATAAAGTAATGGATTTCGATTATTTCGTAGGAGTAAATGCAACTTTCGCACGCAAGAAAAACGGAACGGTTTACGGAGAACGTTTTAACAATTCATGGGATCAATATCGCTGGTCTACTTCCGATCGATGGGCAAATGTATATGGAGGAAGTAATGTCTGGGCCACAAAAATTATAGGACGTTTTCAAAGTCAGGAAGAAATCGACAGCTATCCCGTCGTAATGGATGATCAGGGAAATCGTACCGTTCTTCCGGGTGACTTTATATATGAAGATACCAATGGAGACGGACGCATCGACGGATACGATGAAAGACCGTTGGGATACGGAGAAGACCTTCCTTACCTGACTTTCGGGTTGAATCTCGGATTTGAATGGAAAGGAATCGACTTTGCTGCCGACTTTGCCGGAGCCTCTTTCCAAACACTTGTCTTGGATTGGGAAGCTAAATGGCCTTTCCAAAATGGAGGAAACAGTCCGGAATATATGATAAATGACAGATGGCATCATGAAGATATCTTTGATCCGTCCAGCCCTTGGGTAGCGGGAGAACGACCGGCTATCCGCATGGATTCATGGCGTGAAGGAGGCAGTTATCGTCGGTGGAATTCTTATTTTATGTCAAATACAAACTATATACGACTGAAGAATCTGGTAGTGGGATATACACTCCCCAAAAAATGGACGCAAAAAGCATCTATCCAAAAGCTGCGTTTCTACGCCCAGGGAACCAACCTCTTTTCTTTCGACAACATGAGAAAATATGAATTGGATCCCGAACCTTACGGTCGTAACGGGCTCGATTATCCTCCGCATCGCGTGTATACTATCGGTGCTAATATTGTATTCTAAAAAAATAAATCATATGAAAAAGATAAATATATATTTAATAGTAATATTCGTAACGGTTTTTGCGGCATGTGACGACATGTTCGATACGGAAAATCGGGATATATTACAGGAAGAGCAGATATTCTCAAATGCAGACGGAGTAAACAGTGTGTTGGCCAATATATATACCAGAATACGGGATACGCAGGAATTCAATGTAGATCGCATGACTGATTGGGATGACGGTATCATCGGTACGGGCACCGACAGCCGAACAAATTATGGTACAGGATACCAAACGTATTGGGATTACGGGTTGATCCGGGAAATAAGTTTATTTTTGGAAAACCTGAAAAAATACGGGGATCCCATTCTCCCTTCAAAGCGTGAATATTTTGAAGCGGAAGCCCGATTCATGAGGGCTTGGGTTTATTTTGATCTTGTAAAAAATATGGGAGGAGTTCCTCTTATCTTGAATTCCTTTGATTATGAGGTCGGAAGCAATCCTGCCGATTATCAAGTGGCACGCTCGAAAGAAGTGGAGATATATGATTTTATTCTTAGCGAATTGGATGATATTAAAGATAAGTTGGACGTCAGAGCCGGAAACAGTGTCGTAAAAAACAGAGCAACCAAAGGGGCGGCTTTGGCTTTGAAGTGCCGCGCCATGCTCTATGCCGGTTCCATTGCCAAATATACTCCGTCAAGACCGGAACTTAATCTTATGTTGCCGGGAGGAGAAACCGGAATTCCCGAATCGAAAGCAAACGAATATTATCAAAAATCATTGGATGCTTTTTTGGAATTGAAACAAATGGGATTATATAAACTCTATAATGCCAATTCGGATAAAACAGAAAACTTCTATGAAGCCATTACCAAAAAAACATCGAATGATGAGATTATATTCATCAAAGATTATGATGGAACCAATGTGAAAAACTGGTTTACTGTCAGTACAATCCCCCGATCTCTCCGAGTGGATCAAGGCAACGGATCAAGGGTGAATCCTACATTGAATTTGGCTGAGAGCTATCTTTTAATCGACGGTTCCGAAAGCAAATTTAAAACTAAAACAACTGCCGAAACAATAGATAACATAAACGATATGAGTATTTCCGACGAATATGTTATTTATGACAATCCTTTTGAAATATTTGAAGGACGGGATCCTCGTTTTTACGGAACCATATTAACCCCGGGATCAAAGTTCAAAGGAGCCGATTTATCTCTTTTTGCAGGACTGGCAGTTTGGAACGGATCCGGATATGATCTTAAAGTAGTGGAAAGTATGGATGACCTCGGAGGAAATATTGATGATAAAAAGTATTATGACGGTCGGTATATGACCGGATTCGACGGCCCTCATGCCACATCCGACAATGTTACCCGTACCGGCTTTTTACTGAGAAAATACGTAGATAATAAGGGGGGAGCCGAAACATTAGGCAGAAGTGATATGGCATATGTGCGTTTTCGCTATGGTGAAATGCTCCTGAATGCAGCGGAGGCCGCATTCGAACTGGGTAAAAAAGAGGAGGCGCTCCAATACCTCGTGCGGCGCGAAGCCA
>DAIQOU010000678.1:0-2562 GCA_036787725.1 Bacteroidales bacterium | reverse complement strand
CAGACATAAGCGTCCGACGAATAAATAACTGCAATAAAAAATATAATTTTATACAATCCGGAAAATAGTTGATCGAACGGGAAAGAATTCTGCGACCCTCCTCCCGCACAATGTACATATTGAGACTTTTTTTGTACGCAAAACGCCGTTCAACCGATAATTTTATCTTTTCTTTGCATACATCTTAATACCGGCAATGATGAAACAATTCTTTCTTATCTTGTTCTTTGCCTTCAGTGCAGGGCATCTGAGCGCTCAACCGACGGAATCGCTCCGTGAATTGAAAGCAACTTCTAAAAATTCACTCTTCCATAACCTGGGAAAAGCACCCGGAACCCCGGCCTTTGAATCCGAAAACTATTGGGCTTGGGGCAGTTCGGTGATAAAAGGCGATGACGGAAAATACCACATGTATGTCTCCCGATTTCCCAAATCGTTGCCGTTTCATCCGGGCTGGATGGTAGCCTCCGAAATAGTACATGCCGTTGCGGAAGTTCCGGAAGGACCATACCGGTTCAGTGAAGTGGCCTTACCGGCTCGCGGCGCCCAATATTGGGACGGAAGATCAACTCACAATCCCCGAATATTAAAACATGATAATAAATATTACCTCATTTATATGGGTTCTACACATCCCTTTGACGAGCCGGCGAAAGAAGAATTGACTTTAGACAGTCCGTGGTGTATTGTTGCCCGGGCCAACAAGCGAATCGGATTAGCAGTATCGGAGAATCCTTACGGACCTTGGACCCGTTCGGACCGACCTATATTGGAAACGAAACCAAATACATTTTACAGTTTTCTGACTTCCAATCCTTCTCCGATTATCCGGGAAGACGGATCTGTACTGATGATATTCAAAGGGCGGGCTTATAACGGACACAAACATTCGGATATGGCCATGGGAATTGCTTATGCTCCCTCCATCGAAGGCCCGTATGAAGTAATGAATAATAACCGCCCTATTTTCCAAGTAGACGGACAAGGAGAAGCAGAAGATCCTTTTCTTTGGAAAGACGAAAAAGGATATCATATCATTTTTAAAGACCATGTCGCTAAGTTTACCGGAGAACGAGGAGGAGGAGTGATGGCCCATTCACCGGATGCGGTTCACTGGACAATAGACTCGGATCCCAAAGCATATTCCAAAACCGTAGAATGGGAGGATGGCAGTATTGAAATGCAGGGCCAGCTGGAACGACCGTTCATTCTCTTTGAAAACGGGAAACCGGCCTATATCTTTTTTGCCACTATGGATGGTCCGGGAGGATTTGAAAACGCAACTCATTCATGGAATATGGTAATCCCGATTAAAAAACCGACCGGAAAATAAAAAGTTCAAGGTATTTTACCGGTAAAATACCGGAAGAAAAAGTCTCGATACCCGGTTCCGATCGCTATCTCATAGGTATCGATATAAACATCATTGTTATCAAACGAATCGATTTTCCCGGTATTGACAATAAACGATTTATTAATTCGAAAAAATGTTTTCGGTAACTTTTCACCAATCATCTTAAGATACATTCTTGTAATGATTTTCTTATCCGACATCTGTATGACAACATAGTCTTTAAGTCCTTCGATAAAGAGGATATCCTCCAACTTAATCTTATAAAATCTTCTGTTGGATTTCACAAAGATATGATCTTCTTCTATGGTTTCTATGGTATTTTCTTTCGTCTCTTTCAAAAGGAAATGATAAGAAACCGCCTTCTCAACAGCCTTTTTAAATCGCTCTAATTTAATGGGTTTTATCAGATAATCAATAGCATCCACTTCATAACTGTCCAATGCATACTCAGGATAAGCAGTGGTAAATATGACTAATGTTTCCGAAGGTATGGTTTTCGCAAAACAGATTCCGTTCACACCGGGCATATGGATATCTAAAAATATCAGATCCACTTTATTATTCAGCATAAATTCACTCACATAACTCGTGTCGCTAAAATGGCCGATAACCACTAAAGAAGGAACCTCATTCGCCAAACGCCGGATTGATTTTCGGGCCAACGGCTCATCATCCACAATGATACAATTCAGACTTCGAGTGTCAAGCATACCTTATATTTTATATTCTCATTTCCTATTTCCAACCGGTACTTTTCTCCATAAAGCAAATCCAAACGACGTTTTATATTCTGCAATCCGATTCCTCCCGTAAATGGGGCCGAAGGCGCCGGTGCCGACTTACTATTTTCACAACTGAATACCAACTTTTTATCCTTCACTTTAAAATACAGATGAACATATGGTTCCAACTTATTCGACACATTATGTTTAACCGCATTTTCGACAAAAGAAATAAATAAAAGAGGAGGAATGCTTACCCGGTTTATATCTCCTTCTTTTGAAATAACAAAACTAAACTTATCCCGCCGAACTTTCTCCAAATTTAAATAATCCGTCAGAAAATGAATATCTCCGGTTAAAGAAACCAGCTCTTGTGTACTGTCATTAAATTGATAACGAAGCAAGTCATTCAATTTGGATAAAACAACAGCGGCTTCTTCGGGATTTTCAAGAGTAAGTTCATTCGCATTATTAAGCATATTGAAT
>DAIQOU010000160.1:0-9267 GCA_036787725.1 Bacteroidales bacterium | reverse complement strand
TATCGTAGACTTGTGTTTTAATTGCCGAATTTGTCGGCTCTCATTTATTAAAGTATATGAAAAAACTGCTTCTTTTGTTTTTCTTAGTCGTTGTTTCAGCTTCCGCAAACTGTCAAAAAACAAAAACAATTACCGGTAAAGTAACTGAAAAAAGCACAAACGAACCACTCATCGGAGCCACCGTTCAAATCAAGAATACTTCTCATGCTACTCTTACAGATATTGACGGAGAATTTAAATTGATTTTTTCCGACACATTACAAAATAAAATATTGATAGTGAGTTACCTCGGCTATCGGACACTGGAAATAGAACTATCCGGAAAAACAACCGTTTTGGCAGCTTTGGAAGAAGATTATCAACAATTGGATGAAGTAGTCGTCACGGGCTACGGAGTCCAACAAAAAAGAATGCTGACGGGGTCCGTATCTGTGGTGTCTCAACATTTGACCGGAAAGAAAGAATCAAAATCCAAGACATGGAAGCGATCCGGAATGCCGGACAATTCCATTCGCCTACAAGTAGGAGAAGAAGACTTTCTGCCTCTGCAGGCGTTACAAATGTGCGTCCGGGTAGAAGGGTTTCGCGTCCGGGTTGTCATGGACTGTTATTTTTACAATGACAAAGGAAGCGGATTGGAAGGAATCTTCAAACTAAAGCTGCCGAGTGAAGCCACTCCTTTTCGTTTTGCATTCGGCGAGGCGGAATATTTAGACGAAGAAAAAAATCCGGGAACAAAAAAAGCAATTCCTTATACTACTTATAACCTGACAGAAGAGGGCCCGGAAATGAAAGAAACGGATGAAGACCGGTCAAGAATGAAAGAAGCCCGTATTGTTTCCAAACAAAAAGCGGCTCGAGCATACGAACAAACCGTATCGGCAGCCATTGATCCGGCTTTAATGGAATGGGGAGGAGCCGACATGTTCAGTTGTCGGGTATTTCCGTTAAGCAATAATCAATTACATAAAATTGTGATCGGATATGATCTGAATATGGTCGAAGCTGCAGACCTGAGGGAATATATACTCACCCTTCCCAAGACTGATGCAGATGTGAAGACGGATTTGATTATTTACGATTCTCCTGTAATGCAAGCCTCTATCTCTCCTCATTTAAGCCCGACAAGTCAAAAAGGAAAATACAGCTACTATTCATTGCACAATCCCAACAAAAAAGAGTATACAATTCGTTATAATACGATCGAACCGGTATTGCTTTACAGTGAAAAAGAGATGGATGAAGAGCTAGATGTACCGTATTTTGCAGCTAATTATCGCATTTCTTTGCCGGAAAAGCCGCAAGAAAATTTGCCGGAAGACGCCATCTTTCTCCTTGATTTATCATTAAGTTCCAATCCCGATAAATTCAATGTATGGCTCACCTTAATCAATGAAATATTGAGTAAGAACCGAGATGTAATCAAACGTTTTGCCATACTTACTTTCAATATAGATCAACAATGGTATAAAAGGCACTACGAACGAAATAATACTTATAATCAACAGGTATTCATGGAATATGCCAATACGCTGGCGCTCGAGGGAGCTACGGATCTCTATTCCGCCCTTCAAGAAGCTTCCCGGCCCGAATGGATCAAAGAAGGCAAAAGGAGCCCCAAACATATTTTCCTGATGAGCGATGCCGATTGCAACTGGGGCGAAACCAATATTCATACTTTCAAAAGCCTATTGAATCCGGGAGATCGTATTCATACGTACAAAACAGGCCTCTCCGGCACCAATGTTACCATCCTGAATTATTTAAGCAAAATATCCGGAGGATTTGCTTTTACAGTGACCGGAGAAGAAGAAGCCGAACTTACCGCCCGTTCTTTTCGCTATAAACCTTGGACCATTGAAAACATAGTAGTGGAAGGGGTCAAAGACTTTCTGATTTCGGGACAACCCATACAACTTTATAACGGACAAAAGTTAATATTCACCGGTCGGGAAATTCCTTCCGGGAATATTCGGATCGATGTTACTGACGGAACGGAAAAACGATCATTGGTTTATAAAACACCGGAAAAAATCAAAACCAACCTTACGTCCCGCATATACGGTCAAATAGCCATGGCCGACCTCGAAAATTACGGATTCCAAGCAGAGGAAGCGGCCGTAAACTACTCTACCTATTATCGGGTTCCGGGATTATACACTTCGTTGCTGATGCTTGAGAGCGAATATGATTATGAAAAATACGGTATTGATGACAGCGATGCGTCCGATTTCGTAGAAGAGAATTTGGTTGCGGATATTATTGAAAAATTGGAAAAAAGCAATGCGACTGCCACATTGGGACAAGGAAAAGCAGATTTCATTCGCCGATTGCAATACCTGTCGGATAAAAGCGAACTGCGTTTGAACATATCCGATGAATTGGACGAATATGCTAAAGGGCTGGATGAATCCATGTTTACAGTTAAAATAAAACCCCGGCAATTTCGGGTATGGAAAAGCGAACAACAATCCACCGAAGAACAACAGCTCTTGGGAGATGACGATATTCGATTTGATAATGGTTATAAATTAAGCAAGAAACGAATTAAAAGCTATGGAAAACCTGACGCATTAAAACTGTTAAGCAGTGTAATAGAGAAGAATGCAGGTGATATTCAAACGTGCCGGGATGTAGCAAGGGTTGCCATCGAGCAAGATATGGGAGATCATGCTTATTATTTAATGCGCCGAATTATCGACTGGCGTGAACACGAAGCATTGGCCTATTTAACTGCTGCCGATGCCTTGGCAAATGCCGGGTATATTGATTTAGCACTGATATATTATTATATATGCCTCGAATCCGATTGGGACAGCGATTACGGAAGTATTGAAACGATCTCGGCATTTAAGTGTCTTCTTTATCTGAATGAACTTGAAAAAACGGGCAACTATACCATCACCGAAAAAGGAAAAACATTTATCGGGTATATGAAACAGAAAGTAAAAGATTTGCTTGCAAAAGATGACATGGAAAATATCGATACGGCCGATGTAGTGGTGGTAGTTAACTGGAATTTGGATAATACCGATATTGACCTGCACGTATTGGAGCCTACCGGGGAAGAGTGCTATTACAGTAACCCCGAAACCGAAATAGGTGGAAAACTGACAATGGATGTTACCGACGGATACGGTCCGGAAATGTATGTATTGCAACATGCTCAACCGGGAAAATACGCTGTATCCCTGGATTATTACAGCGACAGCCAAACCCGCTCGGCTTCCAAAGCAAAGGCTTATATCGATATCTACCGTAATTTGGGAAAACCATCCCAAAAGGTATCCCGGAAAGTAATCGAACTCAGAAGCGGAAATTGGAGCGATTATGATGAAGAAAACGACAAACGAAAGAGTGTTGTGGATTTTACGGTAAAATAACTTATAACGGAAATAAATAATTCAAAAGACACAAGATCTTCTTTCTGTCGGATGGCACACGGTTAATCTGATTTATTAAAAAGAGTTGTCTACAGTTATTTAATCAACTCTATATATCCGAAAAATATTCATCTGTAAAAAACGAAGGCTCAATCCCGGTATAAGAAAGAGCCTTACGATACAGGAAAAATCGAAGCTAATTATTTTCAATATAATTTTCTGTAATATCGAATAATTTAATATCCATTTGAACCATATTCATCTGCATTATCTATTTGATTCAAAAAGTCATAAGAAATCGGACGCAAGTAGTGAATATTGGCTTTAAAACTTTGTGAGGCACGTTTATTATATTTTCCCAAAGAAGTTTCAAATCCTTTGTGACGTTTTAGTATTGCCCAACGATTAAATTCACCACATAACTCACGTGCATACTCGTCCAAAACATCATTCTCTGTAGCTGCAGTAAGTTTCATATGAGAATCATAATCCATAGCATTGCGACACGCACGCTTACGTAATACGTTCAAATATTCGGCAGCTTTAGAGCCATCTCCCAGCTTTTGATTAGCTTCTGCCGCTATTAAATACACTTCGGCCATACGCATAATGAACATATCTCCCGTTTTACATTGTAAGTTACTGCCATAGTTCAATCCTTTATAAGACCAATTGAACTTAGATAAGGACGGAAATAATTGATAAGACTCTGTTCCATCAAAAGATGAGGATTTATACTTTAAGTCAGAATCGAACAAATCATCAATATTAACACAAAAATAAGGTCTCTCTGCTTTTTCAGCAGCCGTTAATGGTTTTTTGGATAAATAAACGATAAATCGATCTTCCTTAACATCCAACGGATATGGATGTACATAAGCATTCTTGGTTGATTCCAATTTGGTTATATCTCCATCATGTACTCCCTTGGGCCATACAGAAGCCACATACTGGTTACCTCCGTTACCCACATTAATGGCATTTACATCTACATAAGGATAAATTTTATTTCCCACAAATTTTTGATTAATACCGTATTTGGTACACATAGCTTCGGTCAGAGTGAGGATTTTGCTATCGTAAGTACCCCATCCCGATTGTACCATCGAGAACTCGGAAAAAGCGGTGACGAAAGAGTTTTCCCAGCGTTTATCATAATCAGAAAAGCAATCAATCAAATATTTTGACGGAGCAAGCAGATTATTATTTATACGACCATAAAAATAATTCGCTTTGTCAGATGTTGAATATATATCACTCAATTTATTAGGATTTGCAAATGTAAAAGTAAACAACTTGTTAGCAGTATAAGCACCATTCAGGAAAGAATCGGTGCCCGCATGGGGACCTGAAGCGATAAATAAAGCTTCTTTATTATTACGATTATTTGCATGAGACCAAAGATCCGCAACATCACCATACATATATGCACCATAAGCGCTCATATTATTAATTAAATCTTCGGCAACCTCTTTTGCTCTTTGCCAATAAGAAACCCCATTCTCTGTAAGTCCTTCTCCTGCCCCTTGCGCATAAGCACGAGCAAGCAATCCTAATGCTGTCTTTTTCGTCACACGTGCATAATTATCATCCAACGGATCTACGTTCAAATTCTGAGCTGCAGCTTTAAGGTCACTGACAATTTGCACATAAATCTCTTCAACAGTATTTCGTTGAGGAGTCAATATTGGATTTGCAGCTTCCTCTAAAGTCAAAGTTATGGGTCCATATTGAGTTACCAATACCAAATAATAATAAGCACGGAGTGTACGAGCTTCGCCAACCAACACTTTAATCTTGGTCGGATCTCCATCCTTTACGTTTTCGGCACGATTAATTACGGCATTACAAGTATTAATCATTGCATAAGCTTGTTTGAAGAGCTTGTTAGTTGCATTCGTGCTTGTAGTAATCCCCTCATAATAAAACAGTGCTTCTGTATTCGTCTTATTATAAGCAGATAACCACATATCAGTACCCGCTTCGGCAACAAATAAATAGTCCGAAGCCGAAAACATCTGATCATATAAAGGAGTATAACAATAATTAACCATCCCTTTCCATCCATTATAAGTAGCAAGCGTTTCCTCTCCGGTAACTTCAGTCGGATTGTATTCATCCAAAGAACAGGAATACAAAGTGAAAGTTGCGGATAAAACGAATAAAATCTTATATACTATCTTTTTCATCATTTTCTATTATTAAATTAAGAATTAAAACGTTAGGCTAACTCCAAATACCAGTTGTTTAGTTAAGGGATAATCCAATTTTCCATTCATTTCCGGATCATAGTCTTTCAGCAAATCACTCTTTGCATATAAGTAAGGATTGGTTATGGTTCCATAAATACGACATTTTTCCAAGCCGACTTTTTTTGTAACAAGAGTTGGCAATGTATATCCCAGTGTTATATTCTTGATTTTAAAAAAAGACCCATCCACATAATTCAGCGAAGAAGAAGCTGTATAATCCGAGATGGCACGACTGGAATTGATTGCCGGGAAATCGTTGGATGGATTGTTCTCCGTCCAATAATTAAAGTATGTAGGAAAATTATATACCCCGGTAGGATCATAAAATCCCAACATTTCATAATCTATCATTTGCCCCCAACGTGCATACATATAAATGCTCAAATCGAAATTTTTCCAATATAAAGTATTTTGAAAACCCAAAGACCAATCCGGAGTGTTTTTTCCGATTATCTGTCTGTCATTATTGCTAATCGTATAAACATTATTTGTACTATAATATTCTTTTTCACCCGTATCCTGATTTATTTTGTACCAAACGCCGTCCGATTCCTTATACATATCCGGTATATCTATTTTAATATCACCCGGTTTTAACCCAAACACAGCAGCATCTGCAGCTTCATTTATCTGCCAAATACCGGTTTTCTTATACTGATAATATGAATTGACAGCATGTCCTATTGACAAAGCATAATCATTGTTGGTAATATTATTAGAAATTCCATCAGCTAAAGAAAGAATTTTCTCCTTATTCCATGCAAAAGTAACGGACGAATTCCACTTGAAGTCTCGTGTATCTATATTCTGCGTATTCAGAGAAAATTCCAATCCGGTATTTCTGGTTTCACAGATATTCATATTCATATAATAATAGGTATTAGCATCATATGCACCATTAATTACCGGTAAATTTCTTTTCCAAATTACCCCATCTGTATTTGTAACATAAAAATCAGCACTCAGATTGACACGATTTTTCAGAACCGTCAAATCCAGTCCAACATTAGTATTATGTGATTTTTCCCATGTTAAATTAGGATTTGCATAATTTTCCGAGAACATATAAGTCAACATCGACTCTCCTCCAAGCGTATAATATTTCTGATTAAGATTTGAACTTGAAGTATAAGGTTCAATCTTGGCAGACCCGGTCATTCCGTATCCGACACGAAGTTTCAGATCATCCAACCATGAATCTGAAGCCTCCATAAACGACTCATCCGAAATTCGCCAAGCTGCAGAAACTCCGGGGAAAGAATTCCATTTATTCCCATCAGCCAAACGTGAGTTTCCATCACGACGAATAGATGCTGCAAATAAATATTTCCCTTTATAAGAATAATTCAGGCGCCCAATAAATGCCAGCGCTTTAGACATCTCATAAGAGGTTTCGCCCCTCGAATCGGAACCTTTGATATTATGCCACAAGTATTTGTTGTCAGTAATATTATCTTGTGTCAGATATGTAAAATCATAACGGTAATGTTCCCATGAAGTAACACCTGTCACTGTAAAATCATGGTCTTTATTAATATTGAAATTATAAGTCAGGATATTTTCCCATTTATAATTATAATTTCTTTTATCTGTAACTCTCGCCAACACACTTGAATTAGGACCTACAGAAGAGGAACCGGAGTCATTATAATAATTAAAGGAACCCTCTCCCTGAAATCTGTTATTACGTAAATATTCCAACGTTCCTCCAATACGGGAGGTAAACGTTAAACCGTTTAAGGGTGTTATTTCAACATAGGGATTGATATATAATTTGAAATTTTGATCCTGATTTCTATAATTACTCTTATTGTTCAATAACATATTAACAGTATTCAAATCATCGACAACCGGATTTTTATTAAGATCTCCATTTGAGCTATAAAGTTCTCCGATAGGCACAGCCCTCATCAAATTAATGAGTTTTGAATACGATTTATTACGATGTACATAAGACGTCTGTAAATTTACACCTGTACGAAGCCATTTATTAACGCTATGATCAACTCGAATATTGGAGGAATACACCTTATAATCATCATCTTTATACTGACCTTGTTCGTTAGAGAAATTTAGAGAAAAATATGCCTTTGTTTTCTCCGTTCCTCCTGATACTGCCATACTGTAATTTTGAGTGAGGTTGTTCTCCAGCAATGCTTTGGGCCAGTCAATATACTTCCCGGCCAAATGAGCCTGATAAGCTTCCGGGCTGGAAAAAATCTTTTCGTCATCGGCTGTCGACCCCCAGTTTGAAGTTGCCTTATTAGCATCTCGGAGTGCCTGTATATATGATTCCCCTAATCGCATTTCGGGAACAGTAGCCCAACCATTAACTCCCAAATAAGCGTTAAAATCGACTTTTACTTTCCCTATTTTCCCGCTTTTTGTTGTGATGATAATAACCCCATTAGCTCCATCCGATCCATAAATAGCTGTAGAGGAAGCATCTTTCAATACTTCAATGGATTCAATATCATTGGGATTTAGGGTAGCATAATCTCCCGGCATTCCATCAATAATAAAAAGCGGATTTCCGGATGTATAGTTCCCCGAAACAGAATTTGGTCTGCTATCTTCATCATCCAAAAGGAAAGAACGAGTACCACGTATTTGCATCTTCACTCCGGCTCCGGCTTGTCCTGACGATTTAGTTATATCCAATCCAGGAACCTTTCCCTGAATAGCTTGTAATGGATTACTTCCCGGATTCAAAACAATATCTTCATTCTTTACAGAAGATATAGCACCTGTCAAATCTCGTCTTTTAACAGCTCCATAGCCAATAACAACAACTTCCTCCAAAATCTTTTGGTCAACTTCCATCTGTATTTTTAAATCTGTTTCATTCCCAAGCTTAATAGTTTGAGTAGCATAACCAATATAAGAAACAACCAATTCCCGGGCATCAGCAGGAATATTAAGTGTAAAGGATCCATTAATATCAGTAATTGTACCTACAGTAGAACCTTTAATTGATACCGATACTCCAATAAGTCCCTCCCCTATATCATCGATAACAACTCCTTTTATTATTCTTGCTTGATTCATATTTTGCAGATTTCCCTGTGTATTTTCTTTTGCTGCTACTTTAACAAGGTCAACAAAACAAAACAAAAGGATAATAATGCAGATGACAGACAAACAATTTTTGTGATACTTGCATTTTTTTTTCATAAAAAACACTCTCTTCAAATTTTCTTTCATCTTTTTTTGTTAAATAGTTAGTGAATAGAATCTCTTCTCGGATATCAGAAACCTGTATTCAGATACAGATTTATAAAAAAAACTTTTAAATCAATGATTAACAATATATTCAATAATTACAACAATAGTTTTCTTATCAACATACACACTCTATCTATTTTACCATTTTATGTGATTTTACTCTATCACAAAGCATTTCTAATTATTTTTTTTACTTTCTAAAATTATCGATTGCAAACATAAAAATAAAAAATCGAAACATATAGTTTTATTTTATGTTTTTTAGCATTATTTGATACATATACAGAATAATAGATTAAAATTCGTTTATTATAAGTTATGCAGTTCCATTTATTTCTATTCGGAATGATTTATAAAAAAACATCTTAAAATTTGGGCCGGGAATCGCACCCGCGACCTCGTGATCA
>DAIQOU010000677.1:0-2571 GCA_036787725.1 Bacteroidales bacterium | reverse complement strand
ATTTTTTCAAGGGGAATTATTCGGTGTCTTTCGAAAAAGCAACTCGGAATCCCATGATGCTTTTCTTTTCTTCGGGATTCAGTCCGTCTCGACGTGAAACCCGGCAATAACCGGCATCGCCGCTTTTACTTCCTCCCCGGTAAATCCGGATTTCTTTAGCGACATTGTTTGAAGACGGATTTCCGGATTCACTATACAGATCGTTGCACCATTCCAATACATTTCCGCTCAAGTCGTACAATCCCAGTTCATTGGGTCGTTTTTTCCCTGTAGGATGTATTTTATTTTCGCTGTTTCCTATATACCATGCCACTTCTCCGATTGTATTGCTTCCGCTGTAACGGAATTTTTTACTTTTTATCCCTCCGCGTGCAGCATATTCCCATTCGGATTCAGCAGGGAGACGTCCGCCGGCCCATAAGCAAAAATCCCTAGCTCCATACCAACTGACGTGTGTTACGGGGTAGTTTTCATATCCCGGTTCTGTATGGTATCCGTTTTGTCCTTTTTGTATCCGGCATTTTTCGTTTCTTGCCTGAGCATTGAAAATATCTGCTACGCCTGTCACTATATTTTTGACCAAATTATTATTTAAGTCAATACGATCTTTTCCGGTTTCGGTTTTAATTCCTTTTTCATTCAGAAAGACGCAAAATTGATTGTTTGTAATTTCATATCTTCCCATATAGAAATCGGCTACCGATACCTGTTTTGCGGGTTTCTCGTTAGATGCACAATCAGGCGATTGTTCTTCCGTGCATCCCATCATAAAAGCTCCCCCTTTTATTTCAATCCGTTCTCGATATAAACGCAGAACGGTTAAAGCTCCTATTTCGGTCGAATAAATGCAAGGAATATATTCTTTTCCGTTTTCTTCAATATATCCGTTGTTTTTATTTTTTACAGCTTTGGCCAATCCGTCCGAAAATGGTCCGATCCGATCGTAAATGACGGGAATGATTTCCCGGCCTGTACGATCGATATATCCGAACTTATTGTCTTTTTTGACCTTAGCTTGATTGTCGGAAAAAATAATGGGCAAATCATAGATACAAGCAATGATTTCTGTTCCTGTTGAATCGATGGTTCCGTATTTTTCCTCTTTGATCGCTTCGGCTTCTCCGTTTACGAACGGACCGATATAATCGAAAATAATGGGAATGATTTCCTTTCCTTCTTTATTAATATAACCGTATTTTTCTTCTTTTTTGACTTTGGCGGATTCGTTGGCCATAAATGCAGCAACCGAATCATACACACAAGGGATGATGATTTTTTTCCATCCGTTTTCATACCCCCATTTCCCGCCTTTTTCCACGGGAATGCGTTCGTGTTTACGAGGATCATTGAGCAGATTGAGGACAATGGCTGCCGCAACGCCCAGGGTTATGCATCCGATCAATACATTTCGTATTATTTTCCTTTTTTTAGAGATTACGGCCGGTAACACTTCTTTTTTGAGAGCCGGGGTATTGTCGGTTGCGATCCTCTCTATTTCCCGTTTTTCTTCCGGGGGAGGAGGATTTGGGATTTCCTGTTTGATGAGGTTGGTTCTTGGTAAGCGGACAGTGCTTTCCCGATTTTCCCGAAGGTATTGCTTTACGGCTTCATTCAATTCTTTTCCGTCTCGAAAGCGGATCTGCGGATCTTTTTCCAAGCATTTCAATATTATGTTCTCCAGCCAATCGGGATAATCTTTTTTCCATGCACGGTTCGGAAATGCATTTTCGAAAGCAGCCTTTCGCTTCTCTTCGATAGAAGGGGGAAGAGTATTGATGTGTTGGTTTCTTAATTCCCATTCTGCACTCAGCGATCCGGGATCGGAAAGAGGAAAGGGCACATCTCCCGTTAACATTTCATACAGAAGAACTCCAAAGCTGTAGATGTCGGTTTGAGTGGTAATGATCCCTTCGTCATCCCATTTTTCGGGCGCTTTGTATTCTGCAGCTCCCCCGCGACGGGTACTGCTTTTTACGATAGTATCATTTTGAACAGCCAGGCCGAAATCTAACAGAATATAAGAGCCGTCGTATTTACGAATGACATTTTTGGAATGAATATCGTTATGAATTACTTTGTATTTGTCGACCAATCGTTTTTCCGTTTCGGGAGAAATTAGGAAGTTCCCTTCATCATCGTCTTCAATTTCATCATCTTCATCACGATTAATACAAAAGATGTATATATCGTGATGACAATAGGCCAATGCGCTGCTGATATTTTTTACAAAGTTTATCACTTCTTCTCCGGGAACAAATCTGTTTTGTACTTTTAGTATGTACTCGTTTAAATCTTTTCCCTCCACAAATTCCATTTCCACCATGGCATGTCCCTGTTCGAATCGAGGTTGATTGATTCGAACGATGTTGGGATGTCCTCCGTTACCCAGACGAAGCAACAACTTGCATTCTTCCAGGAATTTTTGATAAAGGATATCATTTTCTCCCGAAACCGGCTGATTAAGTACTCGGATAGCGCGAATATACCCGAGCGTCTTATGTCGGACTTTATAAACAGTGGCGTATGCTCCCTGATGAGAAGTACAGCCGGATATTATCTCATAATCGTTCA
>DAIQOU010000159.1:0-9299 GCA_036787725.1 Bacteroidales bacterium | reverse complement strand
CAAGGTTGCCGGTATTTCTTTATTAAAATTCTATTTTATAACTGATGCCCGGCATCACTACGGAAGACCGGTATTCTTCTACCTTTTTCTTCCGATAGTTATAAAAATGTCCTCCAAATTCTTTATAACCGGTAGCATTGATGATTTTCAAAGCAAACTCATGAGCAAAACCGGTCTTGTTCATTTTATAACTTATAGTAAAATTACTCGTAAAAGCCGGTTTTAATTGTTTCTCATATGCTTTCGATGTGTCATATACCGCATCTTGTTCCCGTTCGGAGGCAGCTTCATTAATCGGGGAGTACCGGTCTCCTCCCTGAAAAGAGAATCGCACATTCGCATTCAATATGTTTTGCCCTTTTTTGCCTATTTTCCATTCTTTCCCGCCTAATGCATTGAAAAGAAAGTTTCGGTTCAGCCGGGTATTTCTCCATACATCATCCCCTCCTTTATACCTGGATTCAAACACAGAAGCCGTGAATAAGTAGTAATAACCGTCAGCTAAGTATCTTTCCAGTGTCAGATCTATTCCGTAATTTTTTCCTTTTCCTTCATTTATCAAGGGTGTATTCAGATACCAATCTTGGTGATTGATAATGGAAAAAGAACTGTCGCGAGCTACCGGCACATCATATAAATACTGGAAATAAGGTTCGATTTTCAAATGGGTATTTTCATTGACAGACCAATCGTATGAGAGTACAAGATGATGCGCTTTGGCAAAGTTCAGTTTTTTGTTGGGTAATTGACCGGCGTTATCCGGAGTTGTTACAAAATAATAGTCGAGTTTTTCATGCCGGCTGTGTTTTCCGTAAGCAAATCCGATCGCGTGTTCGGGTTTCATCTGCCACTTTATTCCGGCTCGGGGCTCTACCGTATAGTGTTTATTCAAAAGAAAGTATTGAGCATTTAATCCGAGATTAACGGTTAGTTGATTATTTAACCGCAAGGCGGAATTGGTAAATGCAGAGTACAACCAAGAGTTTCCGGTGCTTTTTGCGAAGTTTTCCATTGGAAGTCGTGCATTGGGAAATGAAGGACTGATGTTGTAATCCAAGTCATAGGCCAAGCGAGTAATATTAATTCCGGTACGATTCGTATGAGCAGGTCCGAATTTCTTATTTAAATAAGTATTGAATGAGACATTCCAATTGGAACCTTCCATATTGTTGATTCGAGTCGGATTTTTATCGGGGTCAAATAGATCGACATATAATTCATTTTTAGTATAGGTTCCCGCAAGAGCACTTTTAATATACGTATTGTTGTCGATAAAATACTTGTGTCCTATGCCTGTTGCTGCCATGCTCTGATTAAATTTTGCATCGTTTTGGTCGACCGCTGTTTCCCATTTTGCGGTATCCGTTTCCGCCTCTTCTCTGAACCGATCGATTACTCCTATTCCCCAAACAGAAAAGGTACCTGCCTTTTGGGTCGGGAAGTTGAGCTTAAAGGATAAATCTTGGTATCTCATTCCGGCAGCGTCACCCAATAATCCCGGAAATAAGTCGTTAGCCAAGGCCATTGTTGCATACCGGTAATTGAATAAATAAGAAGCTTTTCCTCCTTTTTTGAACGGTCCTTCGGAGCTGACATCTATTCCCAATGTACCCAGTTGAAAGGTATGTTCCCTTTCCCAACGATTTCCGTTTCGCATCCGCATGTCAAACACTCCGGAGAGGGCATTTCCGTATTCCGCAGGAAAAGCTCCCGTTAGAAAATCCGAATTATCCAATACTTGTGCACTTAATGCTGTCAATATTCCTCCGCCTACTCCCGTTATATCCGGGAAATGAGTCGGATTGGGAATTTCAACGCCTTCCAAGCGCCACTGAAGGAATTGGGGAGAATTTCCCCGGATAGCAATTCCGTTGGAAGAGACATTGCCCGCTACTCCTGCGAAGGAAGTCACCAACCGTGCCGGATCATCAAATCCGCCGGCATAGCGGGAAGCTTCTTCTACACTGAGCATCCGCGCACTTCCCGCAGCAATGGTATTGACCGGTTCTTGTTTGTTGATTTTTGGAGTTACCACCACCTCGCTTAACTCATTAATATTTTCTTTCATGGATAAAGTGATAAAAACTTCTTTTCCTGCCGATACTACGATTTCTTTTGCTATGGCCGGTTCGTATCCTATAAAAGATGCTTGGATATCATAACGACCTACCGGTAAGTTTTCAAAGGTGAAGTTGCCTTCCAAATCACTGATCACTACTTTGGATACATTCGGATTCCTAACGGTAAGAGTAACAGCCGGTAAAGTTTCCCCCGAAGCAGCATCGGTTACTGTTCCTCTCAACGGTTTTCCGGTTTGAGAGAAAGCCGGACATGAAAAACAAATTATAAAAAAGAGGCTGCATAATTTTATTACATTCATATAAAAAGTATTTTTATTTAATTTTGTTGCAAAAATAGATTGAACAAGAAATCTCAACAATGGCGAATTATAACCATTTTTGCAGAACTCAAATTCCATTGCTATGATAAGTTTGTCGGAAAGAGATGAGTTATGGGAAAAGCACAGGCCCTATGTCGAAATACTGGCTCAAGTCAACAACAGTTACGTTTTTGCCGCAGAATTGCATGATCGCTATCTCTTTGTTTCTCCCAGTTTTAATGATGTGTTCGGTTATGATCTCCTGTTTGATCAATATCCGGTCAATAAGAAAGGAGAGATGATAGATTCGATCATACACCCCGACGATATTCCCATTCTTGTAAACCTCCAATCCAGGGTATTCGAATATCTTTTTACTCTTCCTTTGAATGAGAGAAAGTGTTACAAACATATCTTTGAATTCAGGATACTGGGACCTGCCAAAAAATATCTTCGTGTTATTTTTCAATATCATATCCTGGAAGGGGGCGAGTCCCCGGACTATATATTGGTATTGGGTATTGCAGATATAGCTCCGGAACAGAATCCGGAAGAGCCGGTCAAATTTCGATTGGTCAATTTCAAAACCAACGAATTAGTAACCTTTTCTTTATCTGAAAAGCCGGGTGTATCTTTGACCAAAAGAGAAGTAGAGATATTAAAATTGGTCAATGAAGGAATGCTGAGTAAGGAAATATCCGATCGTTTATCCATCAGCATCCATACCGTTAACCGGCATCGTCAAAACATTTTGGAAAAAATGAATGCCGATAATGTATTGGAAGCAATTAATTACGGGCGGCGGCTGGGACTCATAAACTGATGGCAATCCGACCGGAACGATCGAACTGAATGTTTTGAAAATGTTATCCGGCCAACCCGGTTGCTTGTCGGATACGGTCGGCCATACCGATTCCGTCTTTCAGATTTCCTCCCAATATAATTCCGGGATACAATCGTTGGAATTCGTCTACTGCATTCAGTCGCTCTCCCGTATTGTTTTCGTATTGAGGAATGGCATACGGATGTCGGAATATTCGAATATAATCCGGTTGGAGTGGCTCTTTCATCCGAAAGATTTCATTCAATTCCTTCATCACCAATGTTGTCAATTCCCCATCCGATAAATCGATCATATCCGGATGCCTCATTCCTCCCAAGAACACGGACAATATTACTTTTCCTTGGGGACAACGCCCGGCAAAACAAGCGGAAGGATAGAGTATTCCCAAGAGATTCCGTTTTTCAAGGGAAGGGATCAAAGCCCCGAAAGCGTTGAAATCCATCCCGGGAATTACGGATAAGCCAATTGATATTTGTACGATTCGGGCGTATTTCAGGTTATTGATCTTTTGCATGAGGCCGGTAGGTACAAAAGAAAAAATATCGGGCAATGCATACGATCCTACCGTTGAAATGACTTGGGGAACGGTTCCCTCGGTTTGATCGCCGGTCAATTTCCAACCGTTTCCTGTTTGCGATACTCGAAGATGGCGGTTGTTCAAGATTATATTTTCTTCTCCCACGGCTTTCACAAGTGCGGTTATAAGGTTTTCCAATCCTCCCTCTACCGAAAAGATCTTTTTTGTCACCTTCTTTTCTTCCGGCGTTTTTGGTTCCTTTGCTTTTTTTATCGCTCCACCTATAAAACTTCCGTATTGCTGTTCAAGATTATACAACTTAGGCAATGCAAACCGAGTAGTCAACTCGTGGGGATCTCCCGCATAGATTCCGGAAATAAAAGGATCTACTGCATAATTAAGAAAGGATTTTCCCAATCGTCGAACAGTTAATTGAGCCACTGTTTCATCGGGATTAGTGCCGCGAGCCCGAAACGGTTCTCCGAGAATACGAAATTTATCTTTTAATGAAAACAACGGAGTAACTAATCCGGAGATAATACCGGCAGGCAAAGCATGCAATCTCCCGTTTTTCAAGATGAGCCGTCTGCCGGCTTCTTGTGCTGCCGGTTGCACTTTACAATCGGGCAATTCTTCAAATAATCGAACGGTTTCCGCATTGGACAACGTTCCTGTATTGGGACCCGATTCGAAAATAAATCCGTTTTCCCTGAACGTGCGAATAGCTCCTCCCGGGCGTTCATCCTTTTCTATTACAATTACCTTTTTCCCTTTTTTCCGAAGATAAAAAGCAGTTGTCAGTCCGGTCAACCCGGCTCCAATGATAACCGCATCCGGTTGTCTGCTTGTAAAATCTTGCATCAGTTATCTTTATAAAAAAACAGATTATATAATAAGGAAACGAGCGACAGTAATACCGCAAATCCGAATAAACCCGAATAATTCATCTTTCCGGCAATGAAGCCGCTTGTTCCGGCAATGATCATCCCCGAAAAATGTACCAATACAGTCTGAAGCGTAAAATCGGTTCCTTCTCTTTTTCCTCTCACTATATTCATAGCAGTGGTATATACAGCTACCGTTGCCGATCCGTAGGCTCCCCAGACAAAAATAACTGCCAGATAAATACCTAAAGTACTCGGTTCTGTCAACGAAAGAATAAAAACATAAACAGTGGCCAACAAAATAAGAAGCGCTCCAACCGGCCTGTATTTTTTTAATCCGTGCCGGCGAATACATAATCCGGCAGCACCCGAACAAACCACGGCTGTTAATGTCCCTGCAATTCCTACGATGAACCCGATTTCTCCTACATCGTATTTCAGGTCTACCATGTAAGGACGTAACATGGGTAGGATCGATAAAATTCCGGAATAATATAAAGCAAGGAATAATATATGTTTATATATGTCCTTTTGCTTGAAAAAAGAAAAGAGATCCAACAAACTGATCTTTTCTTTTATAGCATGCGTATCGGAAAGCGGTTTTTTATATAACAAAAGCGGAATCAACGCAATCAATACCATCACGGAAAGTCCGCACAGTAAATAGCTCCATCCGAATTGCTTATAAAGAACCAATAATACCCCTCCTCCCACCAAAGAGCCGATAAAACCGCCCATGGATTGCATGCTTGCTCCGATGCTGCGTTTGTTTTTTTCAATCATCCGTATGGATAACGCATCGGTCGCTATATCCTGCGTGGCGGATGCCGTAATGGAAATGAGCATTAAAATAATAATCAACGGAAAATCGGTTTCCAAACTTAATAAGGCAATACAACAAATTACGCCGGCATAGAACACCTCCGAACCGATGATCCAGCGCTTGTAATCGGTTAAGCCCGAAGTCTTATTATCGATAAAAGGAGCCCATAGCAATTTTAATATCCAAGGCAATTTAATGAATTGCAACAATCCTATCGATTCCAACGAAAATTGTTCCTCCCGCATAATGACCGGCACTACCGAAGAGAAAAAACTCATCGGTATGCTTTGAGCAATATATAAACAGAGCAAGACCGATTGTTTATGCCAATCTTGATTACTTTGAGTTTTACTTAAAAGCATAGCATTAAATCAGCCCCAAAGGTAGCCGGTTTTCCGCGTTGTACATAGGATATTCCGCTCTGTTCGAAATAAAATGTATCGTATTTATTGTTAAATATATTTTTAGACCAGATGTTCAGAGTAAAAATACCTTTGCTTACTCCTGCCTTGAAATTCAATAACCCGTAAAAGTCTTGTATTACATCGTTGGCTTCATTCCAATAAATCTTACCGGCGCCGTTGTATTGTACATGCACATTCAAACGATCGATATACGTATTTCGAAATGATTTTATGTAAGAACCGAACAACGATAGTGTTTGTTGCGGTGTATAAGGAAGGTGTTTGCCACTGTAGTCGATTTTGCCGTTGTGGTAGTTTTTGAAGGTAGCATGAGTGTACCCGTAGTTGCCTCCCACCGTCAGTTCGGGCAGCACCCGAAGATTCAGGTTGATATCAAATCCTTTGTTCTTTGCTTTTCCCGCATTGGTAATCAACCGTCCCGTTCCGGATATTTTGGTCAAGTGCATATCTTCCACATCGATATAAAAAAGAGCTATTTCCGTCGACAGAAGATCCTTGATGATCTCGCCTTTGAACCCTACTTCATAATTCCAACTGTATTCCGGTTGGTAAGATGCCGATTCTTTCAATGAAATGGGTTTGGAATCGGAGATGAATCTGTTAAACAGTACTTGCATGGTAATTTCGGAAAGCAGATGCACATTAAATCCTCCGGGGTTATATCCTTTAGACACCGTTGCGTATACATAGTTGCGAGGGGAAAGATCGTACTTTAAAGATACTTTGGGAAGTAATTGATTAAAATCCAATGATTCCGATCCTTTCCATAGGGTGTCTACGCTCATGTTGCTCGGACGCGGAGGAGGCATCGGCACATTCAGGTTCATGCCCATGAAAGAGTTGTAATCCAGGTTCACTTTGGCATAGTCCCATCGGATTCCGGCTGTAACGGATAATCCTTCAACAAATAAGTTATTGTAGGTCGATTGATGAAAAACGGCAGCTCCCGTTTCGCGTGTTTTGAACTTTCCCGGTACCGGAATGGAGTTGTCCGTAACGGTCATTTGCGGAGCACCGGCAGCGGCGGCAGCATCCAATCGGGGTTGGATCATACTTTTTATGGCTCCTTTTTCCAAGTTGACCAATACATCCGTTTTGAAATCGTTTAAGAATCCGAAAGCGCCCGTCAACCATTGATAGTTTGAACCCGGTTGAGACTTCAGAATAATTTCTTCCGTTACGGCTTTCTGCCGTTGGCGCTGATGAATATTGTAGATCGTATCCGGCAAATAATCCTGATCCATATGCATGTTGTCGTTCAACGTTTGGAAAGAAGAGGTGGAAGAAAGGATAAAATCCCTCCCGGAATATTCCAGGTTAAGCCCGACAAGTCCTACCCGACGCAAATAAGACCCTTCATCATTGTAATTTACCGGACCGGTAACACCTGTCTTTTTATCATATACCCGATAAGGAAAGGCTCCCTGATCCGTGAAGTCATAATTTAATATCAATGAACTTTTTAATTTCTCGGACAGAAGGTAGTCAAACCGGAAATGTCCGCCGGCGGATTGCAAATCATCCGCTTTTTTGTCGGTAAATTCATTCGTAAAATAACCGTCATGCCGGCTGTAGTATCCTCCGAGCGCTATACCGGCTTTTTCACTTAATGTCGAATAATGAGAAGCGTTGGCTTTCATAAATCCGTAATTACCTCCCGATATCCCCACTTTGGTGCGTTCATATTCCAACGGAGAAAAAGTATGCACATTTAATATTCCTCCCATGGCATTTCTTCCGTAAAGCGTCCCTTGAGGTCCTCTCAACAACTCGATCCGTTGGATATCTACGAAATCAATATCGTATGTACTTTTACTGAGTAGAGGAATATTATCTATGTACATACCGGATGCTTGTCCGGTACTTCGATTTCCGACTCCGCGAATATAAATCGGAGAGCTCATCCTTGATCCGTAATCGGGTATGTAAAAATTAGGGACCAAAGTAGAAATATCAACAATATCTTCTATTTGCATCCCTTCTATGCGGACGGGAGAAAGGAAAGAAACCGATCCGGGCAGTTTTTGCAAGTGATTGGTTTCTTTGGTACGACCGGTGATCACCACCTCATCCAAAAAATAAGATTGCAATGTATCCGGTTGGGGATGTTCATCCCCGGTTGCCCGGATTATATCATTTCCCATATAGGCCAGCAATATTCCAATAAGTAATAGTCTCTTCATTTCCAATTTATTTTGTTTCGGGACACAAAGTTCAAAAAAATAACACGCATTCAATAGAATAAAAAACAATCATTTTTTGACTTTTTCAATCATTTTGGTGATTATCGAGCTTTCGATATGTTAAAGGCGAGCATCCCGTATGTTTTTTAAAGAAACGGGTAAAATAAGATTGATCTTCAAATCCCAAATTAAAAGCGATCTCTCCGATTGTTTTTCCCGTTTGCCGGAGTTGCATTTTGGCTTCCAAGAGACGCATTTCATTCAATAGCCCGATAGCAGTCTTTCCTGTCACGGATTTTACCGATTTATTTAGATGGTTGGACGTTACATTCAACGTGCCGGCATAAAATTCAACAGATTGTTCTTCTTTTATAAAGTGTGCCAGCAAATCATAATATTGTTTTGTGATGAGAAATGCTTTCATGGGGTAAGGATTCAGGTGACTCCGGATCATTATCCTCTTTATTTCATAAATACATGCTGCCAAATAAGCGTGGATTAAGCAGTAGTCCGGTTGATATTCGTCAATGAGGCCGGCCATTTCCCGGAAATTATGCTCTATGCGCCCGGCCGTTTCCGCAGTAGTCCGCAGCGGATAGCGGCTCATAAAACTGTTGATAAAAGCCAATTCCTTTCCCAATGTATTTTTCAGGTATACCCGATCCAAGAAATCATTCTCAAAAGCACAATAATATCCTTCCGGCGCATCGGAATATTCTTGTATACCGGTAATTCCTCCGGAAAGAGTAAGATGAAAGTCGTTCTTATTGATCCGAACGGGATTGAAATTATACTTTCGGATTACATATCCCGAAGTAACAAAAAAACATTCGTTTTCATATCGTTGCCGGGACGGAAGCTGCGGATATATTTCTTTTAGTTCCCTTAAAGGTAAGATCGTTATCGGTTTATTGTTAATTAATGGCATCTTTCCCGCGTTATTTTCATTTCATCCGTAAATATACTTAATATTGAACGAGTTGTCAAACATTTGACAAGTATATGAAATAAATTCTTATTGCGGACAGTTCAACTTATTTGCCTCCTAACGGAAACGTTTGGAAGAGAAGGGGGCGGACTACAGGGGCTTGAATCCCCTGCCTGTAAAGCTATGCAGCCTCCGGCTGCCGAAAAAGACGGTTGCAATAAGTCCCGCGAGGGACTTACTTAATGACATGGTCGCGCAGAGGGGAGAGTCTCCCCTGCCTACAGGGGAGAAGCAAAACCGTATGCGGTGCTTCCG
>DAIQOU010000158.1:3791-9342 GCA_036787725.1 Bacteroidales bacterium | reverse complement strand
TTACTATTATTTTAACATGGCCCGTATGTGGGGTACGGTTCCTTTGGTGATTGATCCTCTTCCTCAAAACAATCCTAAAGCCGACCCGGAAGAATTGTTCGGACAGATTTTATATGACCTGAAAATGGCAATAGAATCTCTACCGGCAACTCAACAACCCAAATCCGAGTTAGGAAGAGCTACCAAATGGGCCGCAGAAGCATTGATGGCACGTGCTTACCTTTTTTACGACGGCTATTATAAAGCAAATGCAAGAGCAGATGTTCAACTGGCAGACGGGAGTACGCTGACTTCGACACAAGTAATCGGATGGTTGGAAGATTGTATAAAAAACAGCGGACATGAATTGGCCGGGGACTTTAGAAACCAATGGCCCTATTCTGTCAATATACCCGAATCGGATTACAAATACGCAAAGGATAACGGACTGAACTGGTTGCGTGAGGAAGGTGATAATAAAGAAACCATGTTTGCCACCAAATTCTCTATTTTAGGCGGATGGGACCAAAACGATAATATAGCAAACAATCAATTGATTACCTACCAGGGATGGAGAGACCAAACACTGACTCCTTTCGGACAGGGATGGGGATTTGGCCCGGTAAATCCGAAACTGTATGACGAATGGCCCGATAACGATTTACGTAAACGAGGATCTATCTGTTATGTAGATGATCCTGCAGAAGGAATTTCGGGATTCAAATGGGGAGGTGATATGATGTGGCAGGAAACCGGTTACTGGCAGAAAAAATATATGCCTGTCAATGTGAAAAGAAAAGACAGCGGAGGAAACGAAGAGATATGCAGTTACGTATGTGTTTTGTATGGAAGAGCCTCTAATTTCCAAACTAATAATAATCAGGATCTTGTATACATACGCTTTGCCGATGTCTTATTAATGCATTCCGAACTAACAAAAACAACCGATGGCATTAACGAAGTAAGAAGACGTGCCAAACTGACACCGATCGGTGCATATACCGAAGAAGCATTGAGACAAGAAAGACGTTATGAATTGGCATTTGAGGGTATTCGTTATTATGACTTATTGAGATGGTACGGCAAAGAAGCCGGTACGATCTTGAAACAGAATATGACCGGAGCGAAAATATGGAACATGGGAGCAGAAACAACCATTAACCGAGACAGGAATAACGGTTATTTCGATGCCATAGACGTACGTGTTAGAGAAACGGGAGGATTCCTGCAAATACCGAATGAAGAAATATCATTATCCGGAGGTGTTCTAGTACAAAATCCGGGATGGGAAGGAACATCGGTAATGTTCAATTAAAAATCTTAATAGTTAATGACAATGAAAAACAAAATAATTTATCTGTCCCTTTTAATTACTCTCTTTTTTTCAGCCTGCGATACTATTGAAGACAGGGACGAGCCGGGAAGAGTATTGAATGAAAGCGAACTTTTATTTGACATGATACAAGAACCTGCCGGTTCGAATACAGTACTGCTGGAAAACAAAACCAAAAATGTTATTCCTTATTTTGATTGGGGAACGGGTTATTCCACTCAATCGAAAACAGAAGCCTACTTCCCTTTTGCAGGGGAATACACATTGACCTTCACAGCCTTTTGTGCAGGAGGACCGGTAAGCACAACCCGTACATTTAAGGTAGACAATAATGATCCGGAATATTTCAAGGATCCTGCCTGGGCATTGCTTTCAGGAAATAATAACGGCAAAACATGGGTGTTTGCCACCGACATTCCAAAAAGCAGTTACGAAGGACGTATATGGGGTAACGGCGGGTATATGAGAATGCCTCCCGGACCTGATTGGTGGGGACGTACAGCTGCTGATGCGATAGATGATAACATAGATCTCCAAGCTGAAATGTATTTTGATTTGGCCGGTGCGGCCAATTTCAAGGTTACCAATCATGGAAGCACTTCTACCGGAACATATGACTTGAAATTAACCGAAAAGGTTATTACCGACGACGGCAGTACATGGTCCATAGGAAGCTTGGAATTAAGCGGAGCAACTATTCCTCATGGTATCAGTATAAATGAAGACAGTAAAACCGTCTATAAATTCAACATATGTGTACTGACTGAAGATGAATTGGTATTGGCTTATCTCAATCCGACCGTCGATTACGGAGAAACATGGTACTGGCGTTTTAAAAGAAAGGGGTTTAACTATTAGTTTATTCGTTTAGAGGATTTTTGAAGGACAAAAGGCTGTCCGACATTTCCTTTATCGCAAGAAAGGATTTGTATAACGGCAGCCTTTTATTCCCTCTATTCGTGCAGGTTTACTTTCAACACACTCTATTTTTAGTTTTCAATTGAATACAGGATTTATCCGACATATTTTACAAACTCGGTTTTTAATAGGTACAGTTTTAATTAATAATAATTTATTTCATTCTACAGCCATGAAATTCCTTAAATTGGTTCTTTTATCTATTCTTGTTACTTTTTGCCTCGGGGGTTGTTCCAACCCTTCATCAATCAGTCCTTTTGTACAAACGAATGGGAAGACATTCGAGATCGGAGGCAAACCTTATTACTTTATCGGTACCAATTTCTGGTATGGAGGCATTTTAGGTTCTCAAGGCAACGGAGGCGACAGACAACGTCTTATCCGGGAACTCGATTTTCTGCAACAAACCGGGATCAATAACCTGCGGATCCTGATAGGAGCGGATGGTTCGGACGGAGTACCGGCCAAAGTCATGCCGGCTCTGCAACAAGAACCGGGTAAATATAACGAAGAACTATTGGACGGATTGGACTTCCTGCTGTCGGAAATGGGAAAGCGGAAAATGTATGCGGTTCTTTATTTTACAAACAGTTGGGAATGGTCGGGAGGTTACGGACAATACCTCAACTGGACCGGACACGGAGACAACCCTGTTCCTGCGGTAGACGGATGGGATGCTTTCACAAAATACGTCACTCAATATGCTTCTTGCGATGAATGCAAAGAGCTTCTTAAAAATCATATCACAACCGTCATAAACAGAAAAAATAAGTATACGGGAAAACCCTATTCGGAAGACCCGGCTATTATGTCTTGGCAAATCGGTAACGAACCGCGTGCTTTCTCAGATGAAAATAAACCGCTGTTCGAAGCATGGATGAAAGAAATTGCCGCGCATATCAAAAGCCTTGATCCCAATCATCTGGTATCGACGGGTTCGGAAGGAACGGCCGGTTCGGAAGGAGACATCCATCTGTATGAACGGATACACAGCGATCCGAATATCGATTACCTGACCATGCACATCTGGCCTAAAAACTGGGGATGGCTCGATCCGAACGATATTCCGGGTTCCATAGACGAAAGTATAATAAAAACCAATGAATATATGGAACAACACATTGCCTTGGCCGGAAAGTTAAATAAACCGATTGTCATGGAAGAATTCGGTCTGCCGCGCGATCACCATTTATATGAATTATCCGATCCCGTAACAAGCAGAGACAAGTATTATAAAAATGTATTTGAGCAAATTGTCGTTCACTCCGCTAAAAAGGATGTATTGGCAGGATGCAATTTCTGGGCATGGGGAGGATTCGGACGTCCAACGCATGAATTCTGGAAACCTTGGGATGATTATGTGGGCGATCCGGCACAAGAAGAACAAGGATTGAACGCGGTTTTCGATACGGATTCAACGATTCCGGTCATTAAAGAATATGCCGACCGATTATCCGAATAAGAAAAATCAAACTTATATACCATAAAAAGAAATCAAAGATATGAAGCGATTATTAAGTGCAATCTTAGTGACCCTGCTCCTACCCCGGCTGATGGCACAAGGGCCGATTCCATTACCGGAACATCCCCGACCTGATTTTGAAAGGGCAGAATGGTTAAATCTCAACGGTAATTGGAAATTTACTTTCAATGAACAATTGGCTAACCTTGCGCTGCAACAAAATGATATCTCCGGATTGGATCTGGACATTTCGGTTCCTTTCGGCTGGGGAACAACCTTATCGGGAGTAGAAAACCAAGGAGATAAAGGTTGGTATGCGCGGGAAATAAGCATTCCTCCCTCTTGGCAAGGCAAGCGCGTCTATCTTATCATCGGCGCTTCCGAGTGGGATACGCAAGCATGGATAGACGGGAAGCTGTTGGGCAACCATCAAGGAGGATATACGCCTTTCGAATTCGAGATTACCGATCATATTCAATTTGGGAAATCACAATCCGTAATTATCAGTGCGGACGATACCTATAGCGACGAACGGTTGGAGGGAAAACAAGGCTATGGAAATGTACGCGGAATCTGGCAAACGGTTTATCTGGAAGCACGAGGACAAAACTACATCGATTATATCCGTTTTTCACCGGATATCGACCGTTCAAAAGTAAAAATAGAAGTGGCGCTGAACGAGATAATGCAAAAAAACAACCGGATCCAACTTAAATTCAGAAATGGTGAACAGCCGGCAGTTACTTATTCTCCCAAGAATAAAAAATCGAAAGTGCATCAATTTGAAATCCAATTGGAGAATCAACAATTGTGGGACTTGGATAACCCTTATTTGTATGAAATAGAAGCCGGTCTCATGAACGGCGACCAAACAATCGATGCCGTCCGAACTTATTTCGGCCAACGCAAGATCAGCATTGCCCGGTTGCCGGGGGGGCTCGACTATCCTTATGTGGCCTTGAATAACAAGCCTGTTTATCTGCAACTTGCGCTTGACCAAAGCTATCATCCCGAAGGATATTATACTTTTCCTTCGGATAAATTCATGAGAGACGAAATACTTTTATCCAAAAGCTTGGGATTGAATGGGAATCGCATACATGTCAAAGTCGAAATTCCACGCAAACTTTATTGGGCAGATAAACTGGGACTTCTGATTATGGCTGATGTACCCAATTTCTGGGGACTTCCGACCGATAAGGCAAAAAAAGACTGGGAATTCTGCATGCGTAACCAAGTGAAACGAGACTTCAATCATCCTTCCATCTTTTCATGGGTAAATTTCAACGAAACCTGGGGATTGTTTACTCCCGGGGAAAAAGAAAGATTTTACCTACCCGAAACCCGGGAATGGGTGAGGAATATGTATCACGAAACGAAAAAACTCGATCCCACACGTCTTGTTGAGGATAACTCTCCCTGCAATTACGACCACGTAGAAACGGACCTCAATACCTGGCATGCCTATCTGCCGGGTTATGAATGGAAAAAGTTTCTGGATTGGGCATGCGAAAACACCTATCCCGGTTCAACATGGAATTATAAAGAAGGTAATAAACAAACCGACATTCCGATGTTCAATAGCGAATGCGGTAATGTGTGGGGATACGAAGGAAGCACCAACGATGTGGATTATACTTGGGATTACCACATTATGATGAATGAATTCCGCTCACACCCTAAATCGGCAGGATGGTTGTATACGGAACATCATGATGTAATAAACGAATGGAACGGATATGTACGTTTTGACCGTTCGCCCAAGATCGACGGACTGGATGCTTTTGTGCCGGAAATGACCATCGCCGACTTCCATACTCCTTATTATATTGCTCCGCAAGGAGAGTTATGTCGGGAAG
>DAIQOU010000158.1:0-3691 GCA_036787725.1 Bacteroidales bacterium | reverse complement strand
GGTCGGATTTTGGGACGTAATTTCTCCTTATTCATCGTTAAAGACGGGAAACAACCCGCTTCGGAAAAAGAAATGAGACAGGTTTCATTCGCACCGGATTCTTTTCAAGAGGGAAATTGGTCACTCAAACAATGGAATGTACTGAACGGATTGAAAGTGAACGGTGCAGGCAACGGCTTTTTTGAATATACGATACCCTGGCCTGACGGAGTGAAAAAACAGGACCTGGAATCCGTATCTCTGGTTTTTGAAGCTTCGGCAAAAGAGCTTTTCGGAAAAGACATGGAGGACCCGAAGACAGAGGAGGGGGAAACGGATTATGTACGCGGAGGGGGAACATACGATCCATGTAAGGGACAAAACGCTTATGCAATGACAGATACGAAAAAACATCCTTCATTGGTAAGAGTAAGCGTGAATAATGTTTCTTGCGGAGATACTTATCTTCCCGATGACCCGGCCGATCACAGAGGTGTTTTATCCTGGTTTTCTCAACCCCGCAACAAAACGTTATCGGAAGCCGGATCCTATGGCTACCTCATTGAAACAATGATCCCTAACGAAATATTGATAGAAGGACAAGCCATTATTATCCGGATGGAAGTTCCGGAAGGCGTAAACGGAGGATTGGCTATATACGGAAAAGACTTCGGTCGTTATCCGCTTGATCCAACGCTTGTATTCACAAAGAAATAACCTAAATATATAATGAAAACAATTATTGCAATCATTTCTATTTCATTCTTTTTTATCGGTTGTCGTCAAGAAGAGACAAACCTTCTTGCGGATAAAAAAGCTACGGCCGAAACCCGGCAATTATACAACCGACTCAAAGAGTCAATGCAAAAAGGAATCATGTTCGGACATCAGGATGCGCTGGCATACGGCCATGACTGGTATAATGAACCGGGACGTTCGGATGTAAAAGAGGTTTGCGGAGACTACCCGGCCGTTATAGGATGGGAACTGGGACACATTGAACTGGATGCTCCTTTCAATCTGGATTCCATTTATTTTTCGGACATGAAGAAACACATGCAAGACGGGCATCGCAGAGGGTCTGTTAACTCGGTAAGTTGGCATGGCGACAATATCATCACCGGTAATACAGCATGGGATTGCGGTCAAAATACGGTGGTGAAAAGTATATTACCCGGGGGGGAGAACCATGAGAAATACCTGGTATGGCTCGACCGTGTAGCGGCATTCTTCGCCGACCTGAAAGATGATAACGGCAAACATATCCCTGCTATTTTCCGCATGTACCATGAACATACCGGCAGTTGGTTCTGGTGGGGAAAGGAACAATGTACTGCCGAAGAATATAAACAACTCTGGAGAATGACAGTGGAACGGATCCGCGACAAGAACAATGTTCATAACTTACTCTATGCATATTCTCCTTCGGATGCGGGAGTACAAAACGAAGCCGATTATCTGGAACGTTACCCCGGGGATGATTATGTGGATATCATTGGGGTCGACATCTATGTTCCGGGAAAAGATCAAAACGCCATAGATACCTATAAGCGGCAGGTTACACTTAACATGGACATTATGAAGGCTTATTCGGCAAAATCCGGCAAAATACCTTGCTTCGCCGAAACAGGAATGGAAAGCGTGTCGGATACAACTTATTTTTCCGGAATACTGTATCCGTTAATCAGTAAATATAAAATCAGCTATGTCCTTCTTTGGAGAAATGCATGGGAAAGAGACAGAAGAGAACATTATTATACGCCTTTTGCAGGACATCCGGCAAGCGACGATTTTAACAGGTTTGTGAATATGCCCGATATGTTGATGCTAAAGGATATTGCCGATAAATGATAATAAACTTACTAATCTGAAATAAACAATGAACTCATTATTCGATACAAGGTTAAAAGCTGTAACAGAAGAATACGAAAAGCTGTTAAAACAGAAAAACACTCCGATACTACCCGGCAACGGCATCTTCGAGAGATATAAAAATCCGGTATTAACTGCTGCTCATGCTCCCGTTTCCTGGCGTTACGACATGTCCCCCGAGACCAATCCTTATTTCATGGAACGCTTTGGAATTAACGGAACATTCAATGCCGGGGCCATGAAGTGGAACGGTAAATACTTGATGGCGATACGGGTAGAAGGCAACGACCGTAAATCTTTTTTTGCGATAGCCGAAAGTCCCACCGGAACAGACAACTTCCGATTTTGGGATTACCCCATCGTCATGCCCGAAACAGAAGATCCCGATACAAATGTTTATGATATGCGCCTGACTGCACACGAAGATGGTTGGATCTATGGAGTATTTTGTACAGAAAGAAAAGACCCGTCAGCTCCCGAAGGAGATTTATCGTCGGCCGTAGCAGCAGCGGGAATAGCCCGTACCAAAGACCTGATAAACTGGGAACGTCTTCCCGATCTGAAAACCAAAAGTCAACAACGCAATGTGGTATTGCATCCCGAATTTGTAGAGGGTAAATACGCATTGTATACACGTCCGCAAGATGGTTTTATCGATGCCGGCAGCGGTGGCGGGATTGGTTGGGCGCTCATCGATGATATCACAAACGCAGAAATCAAAGAAGAGAAAATCATAAACTATCGTTATTACCACACTATAAAAGAATTAAAGAATGGCGAAGGCCCGCATCCGATCAAAACACCGAAAGGCTGGTTACATTTAGCCCACGGGGTAAGAGCCTGTGCGGCAGGCCTGCGGTATGTACTGTATTTGTATATGACCGACCTGCAACAACCGGATAAACTGATAGCCGAACCGGCCGGACATATCCTTGCCCCGATAGAGGAGGAAAGAGTGGGAGACGTGTCGAATGTATTGTTCTCCAACGGCTGGATTGCCGACGATGACGGAACCGTATTTTTGTACTATGCATCCTGCGATACCCGTATGCATGTAGCTGTATCATCGGTAGATCGCCTGGTAGATTATTGCATGAATACCGCACCCGACGGCTATCGTTCGGCAACTTCGGTACAAACCCTGACCTCTATAATCAAGAAAAACATGGAATTGAGCATTCATGGTTGATTCAATTAAAATAACATTAAAAGAAAAGATCGGGTACGGATTCGGAGATGCGGCATCTTCGATGTTTTGGAAACTTTTCGGTTCGTACCTCATGATTTTCTATACTGATGTATTTGGGCTTCCCGCTGCGGTGGTGGGAACGATGTTCCTGATTACACGCATATGGGATTCGGCATTCGATCCCATTGTGGGGATAATTGCAGATCGCACCCACACCCGTTGGGGAAAATTCCGCCCATACCTTCTGTTTCTCGCCATCCCTTTTGCGATAATAGGAGTGCTTACATTTACTACGCCGGATTTCGGATATACGGGAAAACTCATATATGCCTATATCACCTATTCGTTGATGATGATGGTATATTCGGCCATAAATGTACCTTATGCATCTTTATTAGGAGTAATCAGCCCCCGGCCGAAAGACCGGAATGTACTGTCGACCTACCGCATGACATTTGCCTATATCGGAAGTTTTATTGCCCTGTTGCTGTTTATGCCCCTGGTCAACTTTTTCAGCGGAAACAGTAAAGAAGTTACAGACCAACAATACGGCTGGATGATGGCGGTAGTGGTCATTGCCGTGATGTGTGCTCTATTGTTTTATTTATGTTTCGCATTCACGAAAGAAAGGGTAAAACCCCTCAAGGAAAA
>DAIQOU010000157.1:0-9417 GCA_036787725.1 Bacteroidales bacterium | reverse complement strand
GACTTCACTTTTCTCCCTTTCATCTTTCGCGCCTTCTCCCTTTTTACTTTTTATCTTTAACCGTGACAATTGTTTCAGCGCCTTTTATCCAAGGGGCGGTGAAACTGATTTTTATATCCCCCGGTTTGCCGGTTGCTTGTATATAAGCCAGGATATGTCCATGGAATACACGGTGTTTGTTGTCTGTATAATCGCTCATGTCGGCATTGTTGCTTGCTTCCAGTCCCAACAGTTTTCCCGGACCTGTAATCCGGCAGGTAACTTCGTCGTCCGACAGCATCACGGGAATACCCTTCTCATCGACTACCTGAAGGACTACTTGTGCCAATCCTTTGTCTGTATTTATTTCTTTATCAGTCCGGATGACCTGTAAGGCATGAGGACGGTTAGAAGATTGGATTGCATAGCTGCATTTTTCGTTGTTGTTTTGATCCATACCTACCACTTCCAGTTTGCCGGCCTCATACGGAATGTCCCAATAAATGATACCGGTATTATCGTCATAATTTTTTGTTTCTCCTATTTCCGAGCCGTTGAGTAATAACTTGGCTTTTGCGGTATTGGTATAACAGACTACTCTTATGATTTGTCCCGGATCATAATTCCAGATTGACCAAGCCTCTTGAGAAATCCAATTATTGCGTTCGCGGAGGGGATAAGTTCCCAGATAAGCCATGGGCTTGTCCGACCACAACGATTGACGGAAGTATCCTCGCGGTTTAATGAATCCTCCGAAATCGAGCAGTCCCGAATAAAATCCCCTGGAAGGCCATCTGCCCGATTCTCCGAGGTAGTCTATTCCTGTCCACAGAAATTGTCCGAAAATATGTTCCCTGTCGCGGGTAGCTTTCCAAGCTTCCATATCGTGGCGGTTTTCACTGCCGTATATAACCCGGTTCGGATATTTCTTATGGTCGGAGTCATACATATTTTCCGTATAATTGTATCCGGTGATGTCTAAGGCTCCCGGATACTCGGTTTCATTCGACATGGCTACTCCGGCCAGACCGGCTGTCGTAGGACGTGATTGATCGTATTTTTTTACTACGGCAACCAATCGTTTGGCTATTCCTCCCAACCGCATGGCATCGGGAGCCTCTTTCTTATATCCGCCATATATGGCCTGTGTGAAGCCGGTATCTTTTCCTCCGTCCAATACCGGATGGGAATAAGGATCGTTCGGATAATCGACTTCGTTTCCTATACTCCAAGCAAAAATCGATAGGTGATTTCGGTCACGGCGAACCATATCCGCCAGGTCTTGCTCACCCCATTCCTCAAAGAAATCGTAAGAACCTTGAAATCCGGGGGTACCTACGTTCCATCCTTCGATCCATTTGCGTTTCGGAAATTCCCATTCGTCAAAAGCTTCGTTCAAGACCAATAATCCCAGTTCATCACACAGTTCGTATACGTCCGGAGCTTGCGGATTATGACTGGTACGAACCGCATTTACTCCGATTTCTTTTAAAGTCAATAATCTTCTTTTCCATACTTCCCGCGGAACAGCGGCTCCCAGTACACCGGCATCGTGGTGGATACAAACTCCTTTCATCTTCACCCGGTTGCCATTCAGGGCAAATCCTTTATCCGGATCGAATGTAAAGGTTCTGAATCCCGTTGTGGTGGTCGTTTGGTCGATGATTTTCCCGTCTTTTTGAATGGTTGTGCGCAGTTGATAGAGATTAGGGTTGTTTAAGTCCCAAAGTAACGGATTACTTACCTTTAGTTGAGTGACCAATCTATTGTTGCCGTTTCTCGGAACATTTAGCTTTTTGGAGTCTTTGGCAACCGTTTTTCCGGCAGGAGAGATCAGTTCATTCAGAATAATAAGGTTTGTCTCCGCCTCCCGATTATTCTCCACTTCTACCTCTACATTTAATTGGTAATCTTTTTTTACTTGTTTCGGATAAGCATATACGCCCCATTGAGATATATGTACGGGATTGGCATACACCATCCATACATTGCGATAGATCCCGGAGCCGGTGTACCAACGGGAATCTGCATACCGGCTGTGGTCTACTCTTATCGCTATAACATTGTCTCCGTCAAAGTTAATGTGAGGGGTGGCGTCAAACATAAAAGAGATGTATCCGTTCGGACGTTTGCCCAGCAACTGACCATTTAGATATACTTCACTTCGATTATAGATTCCTTCGAAATACAAATACACTTTTCCGCCTTCTTTTTCCCGAGGCACCGTTACGGTTTTACGGTACCAGCCGATTCCACCGGGCAGGTAACCCGTACAACCGGCCCATGTGGGGCTTAATTGTTCTTTTATACTCCAATCATGAGGCAAATCTACCGTTCTCCATTTTTTATCATCTAAAGAAACGGATTGACCGTTTTCGATATCATTTAACGTAAATTTCCACTCTTCATTCATCTTTACGGGCTCTCCGAAAGAAACCCCGGCTGTCACAGAGCAGGCAAAGAAACTTAATGCTGCAATACAATAAACTCTTAACGATTTAAACTTCATGATATTGATTTTTATTTTGAATCAAAGATAGGGGATAAGGAAAATCCGGATACCCTATAAATCAGTCAATCTTATGCTATTAATTGGTCAAATTGGATAATTGTGCTTTATTTTCTTTCCGGGATAACCCGGAAAAAGGTTTTTAGAAGGAAGGTGTTGGCTGCAAACCGGACCGGTAGCATTTTCTTCCCGGAGGAAAGGAAAAATGTTTTCCCTGTGATGAATTTAGATGTGCCTTTTGATGAATTCGAGACGGATGAAGGAAAGTATATTCTCTATTTTTGGAGCGTTAAATAAAGCTAAATAAACAGGTGTAATCAGAGCATTTATGTAAATAAATAATAACGCTTACTGTTTTTTGTCGACCTTATCCGGAAAGAGGAGAAATGAAGAATTAAATGTGAAAACTATAATATTAAAGGAAACGCAAAATGGAAAAATCATTCTTATAAATACATTGGAATATGAAAAAACTATTATACGCTTTTATGAAATACAGGATATTCCTATTCAATTAATTTTAATTTTTAATTAATATTCATGAAACATTTTAAAATCATTTTCATGTATGCTATGTTGTTGTTTATTCCAACCATAGTATACGCACAAAGCAGAATTACCGGTAAGGTGGTCGACTCCAACAGTGAGCCGATTATCGGTGCCGGTGTGGTTGTGAAAGGAACATCCACCGGAACGATTACGGATGTAGATGGGAATTTTACCTTGAATGTCGAAGGGGGAACATTGGTCGTGTCTTACCTCGGGTACAAAACCGTGGAAACTCCCATTGAGGGGAAGACGTCTTTCCAAATTGTGATGGAAGAAGACACTAAAATGCTGGATGAGGTTGTGGTTGTCGGGTATGGAACACAATCAAGAAGGAATGTGACGGGGGCCGTCAGTGATGTGAAGTCGGATGCACTTACCCGTACGGCGTCTACCACTACGGCGGGAGCATTGGCCGGTAAGGTTCAAGGAGTATCGGTGCGAGCTATGGATGCCCGTCCCGGAAAAGGAGCGGCTGTAGAAATCCGTAATATGGGTAATCCGTTGTTCGTAATTGACGGAATTGCTTATGGCGGGCAAACCGGGGGAGATTGGGTACAATCTTCAAACGTGTCCGGAGTAGATGTTTTTAATTCTCTTAATATCGAAGACATAGAGAGTATATCTATTCTGAAAGACGCATCGGCTGCCGTTTACGGGTTACGCGCTTCCAGCGGAGTGGTATTGGTTACTACTAAGAAAGGAAGCAAGAATGAGCAAACGCGGGTGAATATAAACGGGTATTTCGGGTGGCAAAATCTGACCCGGTTTCCTAAATTGGCAAATGCGGCACAATATACCCGCGGGCTGGTGGAAGCACAGCAAAATGCCGGCGTAGATCCAAGCAATTATACTTATTCTCGGGAAGAACTGGCTAAATGGCAGTCGGGAACCGAACCGGGTTACAAAGGCTATGATTATTATGATATCATCATGAGAAGTAATATTCCCCAATATCATATTAATGCCAATGTGACCGGAGGAGGCAAGAAATCAACCTATTATCTGTCGGTAGGTCATACCGGCCAGGAAGCATTAATGAAAGATTTTTCATATGAGAGAACCAATGTACAATCCAATCTGGAAGCGGAATTGCTCAAGGGGTTAACAGTCGGAACTCAGATCAGCGGAAGACAAGAAAAGAGTGAAGATGTCGGTTTGCCCGGAGGAGACGGTTATTTTGCATCCATTTTAGGATTATTTAAAAATCGTCCGACAGTAGGACCGTATGCAAATGATAATCCGGAATATCCCAATCATACCAATGAGTTTCCTTACAACCCGGCTGTATTTGATAGAGACATTGCCGGGTATAAAGATAACCTGTATCGAAATGCCAATATCAATTTATATGCCCAATATAAGTTTAGTTTCGGGTTAACTGCGAAAGGTACCGTATCTTATAATTACACCAATAATAAATTCGACGGGTTTCAATATACCTATGATGTTTACCGGTATAATAAGGATGCCGATACGTATGAACGTACCGGAGGATCAGACGCCGGATGGAGGTATCAAACCGAGCGGGAAGTGGTTGCCCGATACGGACAGTTTCAATTGGACTATGCCAATCAGTTCGGAGATCATTATGTTTCGGCTACGGCAGCTTACGAACGATCGGATTATGATAAAAACTATCTCCAGCTAGGTACCAATCCCTCCAATAATTATCTTCCTTTACTTGAATTTGACAAAATGAATTCCTTTTGGGACTGGTGGGATTATGAAGCGAGAGCCGGTTATATAGGTAAGATTAATTATAATTATCAAGGGAAATACCTGGTGGAATTGTTGGGACGTTATGATGCCTCTTATTTGTACGCGCCGGGTAAAGAATGGGGATTTTTCCCGGGGGCTTCCTTAGGATGGCGTATTTCGGACGAATCCTTCTTCAGCGGACTCAAAAATGTAATTAACGATTTGAAGATCCGGGCTTCTATGGGGCAAACCGGATTGGAGCAGGGAGTGAAAATGTTTGATTATTTGGGAGGATATACCTGGAATGAAGGGAATGCAGTATTGGACGGTGACTTTGTTACCGGTATAAAGCCTCGCGGATTACCGGTTCGTAATTTGTCTTGGGTGAAAAATACCAATTCCAATATCGGTATCGACATGGCTATGTTTGATAAAAAACTTACCCTGACTGCCGATGTCTTTAAAATAATAAGAAAAGGAGTGCCGGCAGCACGCTATGACGTTCTGTTGCCCAGTGAAGTGGGATATACTTTGCCCAATGAAAACCTGAATAAGAACGGGTATTACGGAGCGGAAGCAATGATTACCTATACCGATCAAATAGGAGAGGTGAACTATACTGTAAGCGGTAATATCACCTATTCTCGTTATAAAGACATCGAAACTTATAAACCTCGCTTTGGTAATTCCTGGGATGAATATCGGAACTCAAAGGAAGGCCGTTGGGGCGGAACCTGGTGGGGATATCAGGTGATCGGCCGATTTAAATCGGAAGAACAAATTCGTAATCATACAGTCGATATCGATGGACAAAATAATCGGACGTTATTACCCGGGGATTTTATTTATAAAGATGTAAATGGAGACGGTGTTATCAATGGCATGGATGAGCGTCCTATCGGATATCCTACGGGTTGGGCTCCTATCTTGTCCTTCGGAGGGCATATCGGAGTCGATTGGAAAGGTATCGATTTGAATATTGATTTTTCGGGAGGCGGTATGCAAGCTTGGTGTCAAGATTATGAATTAAGAAACCCGTTTCATGCAGGAGGAAACTCACCGGCTTATTTGCTGGAAGACCGATGGCATCGTGCCGATCTTTACGATCCCAATAGCGAATGGATCTCCGGGTATTATCCGGCTATACGTAATGGTAATACGGGACCGAACCACAGAACCAGTGATTTCTGGCTTCACAATGTCCGCTTTCTTCGGATCCGGAACTTGGAGTTAGGGTATAGCTTGCCTAAAAATATAATAGAAAAGATACATGCCCAAAAACTGCGGATATATGCCAGCGCTTCCAACTTGGTTTCCTTTGATAATGTAGGTAAATACCAAATCGATCCGGAAATCGATGCCCGGGCAGCAGTCGTTTATCCCCAACAGCGTACCATATTGGTCGGATTGAATGTAACATTTTAAAAGAATATTCATATATGAAATACTTATTTATAAAAATATCGCTGGTTGCTTCTTTATTAGGTTTGATTAGTTGCGACCATGATGACTGGTTATACAGAGATCCTCAAAATATTATTACAGATGAACAGTTATGGAATGATCCTAAGTTGATCACTTCCCTATTGGCTAATTATTACGATCGATTACCCACTTTGCACGGTGTTTTCAATACCGGCGGGATGTGTGAACTGGATGATGCCATGTGGTCGGGACATTTCGACGGTAACTGGAGGAATGATTTTAATTTTGCGGATGATTACGGTCAAATTTGGGAGTACGGACTGATACGCGATATCAATCTGGCGTTGGATAATTTGGACGAATACAGTGTTAATCTGAAAGAAGATCAAAAGAATCTTTTCAAATCGGAATTGAGATTTATCCGTGCGTTTGTTTACTTTGAAATGGTGAAACGGATGGGGGGAGTTCCTTTGGTGACTACACAATTAATTTATGATTTTAGCGGAGATCCGACTCCTTTACAAGTCCCTCGTGCCAAAGAACATGAAGTATATGATTTCATTTATACGGAAATGGAAGAAATCAAAGGTCATCTGGCTGCAAACAATGCCAGTCAAACCCGTGCCAATACTTATACGGCTCTTGCATTGGAAAGCCGTGCCATGTTATATGCCGGGTCTCTTGCCAAATACAATAACCTGATGGCTTCGCCGATTTCCACTCCCGGCGGAGAAGTAGGGATTCCTGCCGAAAAAGCGAATGATTATTATACCAAATCACTCAAGGCATCCCGTGAACTGATTACTAATTCTCCTTATCAGCTGTATAAAGAGAATGCGGATAGAGGAGCCAATTTCTATGATATGTTGAATATCAAGGGAACGAGTGAGGTAATCTTTGCCAAAGATTATAAACTCAGTCTTAAAATACACGGTTTTGCCTATGATAACATTGTGAAAAGCCTGACCGAAGATAACGAATCTTCTTCCACGATCTCTCCTTCCCTCAGTTTTGTAGAAAGTTTTGATTATCTGGACGGAAGTAAAGGGACCTTACACTATAAAGATTCCAATGGAGATTATATCGTATATGATCATATTACTGATATATTTGCCAATAAGGATGGACGTTTGTATGGAACGGTAGTGTATCCCGGTACTTCTTTCAAGAATTTACCGGTAAGCATTCAAGCCGGTGTAGCTGTTTGGGAAAACGGGGCATATCAGTTACGGGTAGCTCCTAATTTGGGAGACCGGTTTGATGAGGAAAACATTGGAGATAACGGGCTTTGGACCGGTTTTGACGGGCCTCGGGATAACGGTCAGGATGTAAGTAATACCGGTTTCTATATTCGTAAGTTTGTAAGTGATGCCCCTGCTGCAAGTACGCGGGGAACTTCTGCCGAAAACTGGTGGCCTTGGTTCCGCTTGGGTGAAATTTACCTGAATGCGGCGGAGGCTGCGTTCGAATTGGGCGAAGCAGATGCAGCCGGATATATCAATACCTTACGCGAGCGTGCCGGATTTCCTGCTAACAGTATTACCAACCTGACAATGGACATTATACGTAATGAACGGCGGGTGGAACTGGCTTTTGAAGATCATCGATATTTTGACTTGAAACGCTGGAGAATTGCACATGAGATATGGGATGGCAATGACAATAACGAAGATGCCGTCGTTTACGGATTATATCCTTACCGGATTGTAAGACCGGGACATCCGGATAATAATAAATATATTTACGAGAAAATCCGTCCTACCCGTTTCAAAAGACCTCGGTATTTCCGACCCGCTAATTATTATGCTTCCATTCATACGGATGTATTGACTAATAATCCTTTGATAGTAAAGAATCCTTTCCATTAAATTTATTATAACAATGAAAAAAAATATATTATATACACTGTTGTTTTGCAGTTTCCTGTTAGCAGGCTGCGAATATGACAATTTTGATGAGCCGAAAGCTACTTTGTCCGGAAAAGTAGTATATGGAGATAAGGCAATGGGTGTACGGGCTACCGGTCTGGAGTTGGAGTTGTGGCAGGACGGTTATGATAAAAGAGTAAGCATTCCGGTATATATTGCCCATGATGGAAGTTATTCCGTTAAGTTATTTAATGGTGAATATAAGTTGGTGAGAAAAGCCGGCGCTCCTTGGGAAGCTCAATTGAACGATACTGTTATTGTAAATGTAAAAGGGAACACCGAACAGAATGTGCCGGTTAATCCTTATTTTATTATAAATAATGAACGTTTTCAAAAAGGAAACAATGCCATTAATGCTTCCTTTACGATCGAACGAATAGTAGCCGCGGCCCAAGTCGCTGAGGTAAGGGTTTATTTGAGTAAGTACATCCTTACGGATCAAAATAAATATGAGCATGCAGTCAATGTGGATGCGGGTTCCATTACTTTCGGTCAGGAAAAATCAGTCTCTGTATCTTTGCCGGATAATTTGGTTAATGAATCTTCTTTATTTGTTCGGGTGGGAGTTCGTTCTACTGTTTCTAACGAGTTCTACTATACACAGGTTCAGAAGGTGGAAATGAAATAAGTTTATTTTGCTTTCAAGAGAGGTCGGGAGAAGGACTATGTCTTTTCTCCCGATTATTTTTATAAACATGTATCGGAAGAACCGTTGGCCTTCGCGCTTTTTACCTTTATTGCAAAGTGATTTTATATGTTGTTATATGCAAAAATCGACTGATGCGAGAACCTGAATAATAAGGATTCCGGTTCCTTCCGAAAACCGAGAATTGCGTTTTTGTTGAAAAGTTCTTATCTTTGCACTTGGAGAAGTAATGTTTGCCGTGTTAAATTGGCAATTCTTCTTTAACAAGTGATATGAAAGCGTTCATCATCACATCAATAATGGGGCTGACCGGTTTTGACAGCGAGTCGAAGTGGTTTGTAAGCATGCAGTGCGTCGTTGGCCGGCACTATAATCTCGGATGACAAAAATTTAACTGGCGAAAATGATTACGCTCTCGCTGCTTAATCGAAGTATAGTAGATTGTTAGCTTTATCCTTACACCAGGTGTTTGGACGAGATATCACCCGGAAGCTGTCGCTCCGAAGCATTCCGATCCGGTGGTACAGCAATATCGGAGATAGGATGGGGAAGGCTTTGGTTCCTGTCCGAAATTTAAGAAGCTAAGGTTTGAGTTGGTGGCTTCGGTCTTGCTCATTCCCTACAATTCAGGCGAAGATAAGCATGTAGAAAGCAAATTAGTTCCTTGTTTGGACGAGGGTTCG
>DAIQOU010000676.1:0-2605 GCA_036787725.1 Bacteroidales bacterium | reverse complement strand
TGCGGCAGCGAAACCCCTTCGGGCTGTGCCGTTACAGGGAGTATTTTAAGTGAAAAGGACTTTACTGTAAGTTCGACAGTGGAATATATTTTACAACCGGGAATGCTTTGCAACGGATTGAATTATTATTTCGGAGCCAAAACAACCGTTTCGGGCAATGATCTGCACTTTACGGTGGAAGATGCCGGAGGCAATTTGCTTCATTCGTTCTCACCGGCCGGTACTGCGGGTACATTGAAAGAATACGGTTTTAATTTCACGATTACTCAAAGCAGCAATGTAACATTGAAAATAACGTATTCGGGCAGCGGGAATGCCGAGTTGAAAGACGTAAGTTTACGGGTGTGTCTGCCTTCGGTGACGATTGAGGGTTCGAGTTCTTACTGTCCGGGAGAAAACATGCAACTGGTTGCCTCTTATACGGATGACGGAAGTTTCGGTTCCAATATCGATTACGGTTGGATTTACAGCGCAACCGGAGAGTTGAGCTCTTTCGATTCCTGGGAGTTTAAGGGCTTGGGACAAACACTGATACAACCGGTGGAACCGGGTTATTATCGTGCCGTTGTCGGCCCGAAAGGTCAACCGTCCTCGGGAAATTACAATTGCTGCGCACTCTCCGCTCCGCTGGAGGTGAAGGATGCGGCCTCGGAAACGGTCTACTGGAGCAAAACGGCTCAAAATAGCAACTGGAACGATCCGGACAACTGGGAATACGAAGACGGTACGCCTTTCGCGGGAGTTCCTCAAAAGTGTCACGACGTCCACATTCCGGGGAATGCCGCCGTTTATCCCGATTTGAATCCTACTCATACTCCGACAGCCTTTTACGGCAATCCGCGTTGTAACAACATCACGTTCCATTTCGGCTCGGAAACGGCTCAATCCCACTTGCTGGATTACGAAAAAGCTTACATTCAATACAATTTCGGTTATTATCAAGGTACTACCAATGTTTACCGTACCGACGGCGATCCGCATTCGGCCACTCCGATGTTACGCAACCGTTGGTATGCACTGGCTGCTCCGTTGAAAAAGATCGCTTCGGGAGACTTCTCCGTGGGCGGCTATCCCAACATGTGGCAACAGGGATTCAAATCGACTCAGGCTTACGACGGAAGCCTGGTGGGTGACTGGTATTCTCCGGTAGCCGACATTGCCCTGCCGATGGAAAATACCCATCACGGAATCAGTATCTGGGCGGCCCGCATGCAACCGTTCATCGGTGAAAACAAACACGATAACCTCAATGCACTGAAAGGAATCATCGAATTGCCGTATTTTGAAAATCCGGCCGTAAACACGCTGCACAGGATACATTCTTACGAAAACGGAATCAGTACGTTTAAGTATTATAATGCAGACGATTTGTCGCTTACGGATTCTGTGGGAACGATTACCCGTCAAAGTGAAGCTTATCGTTTCATTTTCGATAACGGTCTTACCGGAAACGCTGCCGGCGAACTTATTTTCAAAGTAACCGTACCGGCAAGCACCGATGTGATGGTCGGCAATCCTTTCCTTTCAAGCTTGGACTTCAACAGGTTCTACAATGAAAATGCAGGTGCAATTGAAAATTACTATCGTTTGTACGAGTATCCGTGGAGCACTTCCGCTCCGGGAATTACCGGAGGACTTATTCCTTCGTTTCAATCGTTCTTCGTTAAGACCAAGGGAGTTGCAGGTTCCACGGTTGATTTGTATTTCCCGGTTTCGGCTTCGGTTGCCCGTACCGGCGGATACCGGTTGAAATCTGTTGCGGGAGAAGAAAATGTGGTGACAGCTCAAGTGAAGGGACCCGAAGGCAATCCGAGCAAAGTCTATGCCGTATTGAAAGAAGACGGGACAATCCGTAACGTACCGCAGATGTTCGTTCACGAAAAGAACGATCCCGAAGCGGCCGAATTGCCTCAATTGTTTGTAAAGGGTTCGGACAATTCGAAGAATGTGATTTACAAGGAAGAAAACCTTTCTTCCGACGTTAAGCTGATATTGGGCGTACGCAGTACGACCAAAGGAGAATTCACGCTTTCGTTCGATAACATGAATAATCTTTCGGCAACCGATATTCGTCTGAAAGATAACCTGACGGATTGGATCACCGATCTGAAGAATACGGATTCGTATACTTTCACTCACGATCCGGAAATGGAAGACCGTTTCGAATTATTGATCTCGGGTTTAAGGGCTCCGACGGGTATCGAAGACAACCAAACGGAGGATGTTTCGGTCAACGTATATGCCTACGATCGTACCGTCCGGGTCGAATCTTCCCGTGAAATTTCGAAAGTATCGGTTTACGGAACCGAAGGATTATTGTTGAATTCAGAAACCGTTGCGGGATATACTTATTCGAAAGAATTCCCGACGGCCGGATTATACATCGTTTCGGTTGAATTGCAAGACGGAACAAAAGAAGTAAGGAAAGTAATCCTTAAATAAGCAATAAGCGGTTTTACTGCCGGGTTAATAAAAAAGCGGGTGAAGTCAACATGTGACTTCACCTGCTTTTTTTGTGCGAAGGAGGAAAGCCGGAAAGCACGAAAGGACAAAGGTATGAAGGCGCGAAGGAGAAAAGAAAGTGTAGACAGCTAATGGTTTGATA
>DAIQOU010000675.1:0-2609 GCA_036787725.1 Bacteroidales bacterium | reverse complement strand
TTTTATGTCGCTCCCGGGAAAGGGACTCTTTCCGGATAAGTACGCCCGAAACGATCCCCGATTTTATAATACGGAATTTTTGCCTCGTAAGTGTCGAGTGAAAGAGGGCAGGGGAATTATTTTCCTCCTGACGGGGGATAAAACCCGATGCATGCAGAAATACTTCCCTGTTCGGTATGACAGTGTTTGCCTGTCATACCGAACAGTACAATCCTGTCATACCGAACAGGGGAGCACTGTCATACCCAACAGTGTATTTCCCCTCTATACAACATTGCTTTTCACCTCCATACAGGGGAAGCTGAGCGAAACCTGCGGAGAAGGAAAAGGAAGGCGCGAGCGCGAAAGGGAGAAAGCCCGCCAAACAAGACAGCGAAGGAGGTGTAACAAAAACGTCAAATGTTCTCTGAATAAGTTGCCGATTGTAAGTCTTGTCTCGGGAAAAGCGATAAAGGAAGGAAAAGCAATAATACTTTATTCCATATAACCTCCAATATTTTATTATATTTGCTCTGTATTTTAACACCATTATTAATGGAAGCGGACAAGGCATTGGTTCGTTGCGGTTGGTGCGGCAACGATCCCTTATATATTTCTTATCATGACAACGAATGGGGGCGGGAAGTAACCGATGACGCTACCATGTTTGAATTTTTGGTATTGGAAAGCGCACAGGCGGGACTGAGTTGGATTACCATTTTACGAAAACGAGAAGAATACCGGAAAGCTTTTGCGGACTTTGATCCCCCGAAAGTGGCAGCTTTTACTTCCGAGGATGTGGAAAGATTGATGGAAAATCCGGGTATTGTACGCAACCGTCGGAAGATTGAAGCTGCCGTTTCCAACGCGCGTTGCTTTCTGAATGTACAAAAGGAATTCGGCGGTTTCTGTGCTTATCTTAAATCTTTTCTTCCGGATGGTAAGCCGGTTATCAATCACTTTAAAACCTTATCGGAAATTCCGGCATCTACGGAGTTGTCCGACACCATCAGCAAAGATATGAAAAAGCGAGGATTCAAATTTTTCGGAACCACCATTTGTTATGCCCATCTGCAAGCAGTGGGATATGTGAACGATCACTTGATCTCTTGCCATTGCCGGGACTAACGGTATACCTTTATTTAATAAACAAAATAACATGTACCCCGGAAACCCGTTCGAACGGGCCGTTTAATTTTGTATTTCTACCTTATTTACGGTTTCTAACGGTTTGTTTTCATGTACCTCTATTATCTTGGTTGCGACGGCAAATTCGTCGGGAAAAATCTTACTGCCCATTTCGTTTGCCCAAGCTTCCGTAAATTCGGCTCCTACATATATAATAATGGCAGAATAATAAATCCAAGTAATTAAAATGGCCATGAATGCGGCGGCACCGTAAACCGTTCCTACATTGGCAACACCGATGTAGAAAGAGATTCCCCATTGTCCGATCAGGAAGAGAAGGGTGGTTACCAAGGCTCCCACAATAACATCTTTGGTTTTTATTTTAGCATCCGGAAGGATTTTGAACATCAATACAAATATAAAGGCAGTGACGATTATATTTATAATCAGTCCCGCTACCTTGACCAACGACTCGGCTACTTCCGGATAATTGGACATAAATCGTTCACTCAAATTGCCGATCACATTGGTAATGGTAAATGTAATCAATAAGATGAAGGCAAATACAAGAATGATGGAAAAAGACAACAGTCGATTTTTTATATACTTAAGCCAGCCTTTTTTTGGAATGGCTTTTATTCCCCAAATCGTATTCAAGGACCCTTGAATCTCTGCGAAAATAGCAGTTGCCCCAAAAATAGAAACACCCAAACTGACCAGGGTGGCCAAGGTGGAAGAATCTGTTTTTGCTGCATTTCCAATAATTGCTTTCAATTGTCCCACCACTTCCGGACCGAGAATCGGTTCTAATTGAACATACAATTGATTAGCCAGATCCACATGGAAAAATACCCCGATCGTGATCAAGAGGGATAGAAAAGGGATGATGGAAAACAATGTTGCATAAGCCAATGAAGCACTTAATCGGGTAACGTTATCATCGCTGAATCCTTGAACGGTATCCTTTATGATTTTGATCAGTACGGATAAACCGAATTTCTTTTTCGTTCTTACTTGATCTTCCATTTATTTATTCTGTTTTTCTATCAACAAAACGATTTATTATTTTGTTCAATCCCGGGAAAATTTTGACATTTCCCTTTTCTTTGTTTATTTCCTCTATCTTTGTAAAAAAGAATAAATAATATTGGTTGTAATCAATAGATTATGAATAGGAAGTTGGTGTTTTGCATTGTTGCGGTATGGATTATTTCTGTCCTTCGGATGGGTGTTGCTTTTCCCAACGGAGGCATAACTGTTCGTTCGAGTGTTTTGGGAACGGGAAATCCTGTTTTCAGAGATATGCCGGATGTAAAGCTGATCAGTGAGAAGCTGTTTATGAAGTTGAATTACGAATACACCGATGTTAAAGTCAACTATATTCTTTGGAATGATTCCGATGAAGATTATGTCGACTTGGATTATGGATTTCCGATAGATTATGCCGGCGGAGAGAATTCAATCGATGACCGGAATGAGATCCGGGCGCAAAACATACAATT
>DAIQOU010000156.1:0-9459 GCA_036787725.1 Bacteroidales bacterium | reverse complement strand
TAATAAGCACCTTAAGTTTAATAATAATTAAAAATCTATTTCATGAATCAAACAACATTTTGTATAAAAAAAACAATGTGTTATCTCACACTTGTAATTTTCCTATACACCTTTCCGGGGAATCTGTCTGCTTCGGATCGTTCCGAAACTGTCCAACAACAGAAAACAGTAGCAACCGGTATTGTTGTGGATGAGACCGGAGAACCTATGCCCGGTGTTTCCATTGTCGAAAAGGAAGGAAATCATAATGGTACCATTACCGATATTGACGGACGATTTTCGTTGAATGCGGATAGCAAAAGTACACTTGTATTTAGTTTTATCGGTTATAAAACTGTAGAGATAGCAGTTTCTGCTGTAAATAATATAACCATACGGCTATCGGAAGATGCTTTAAATCTGGAAGAAGTCGTTGTAACCGGCTATACCTCCCAGCGTAAAGTAGACTTGACGGGCGCTGTTTCTGTTGTAAAAATAGATCAAGTTCGTGCCAATACTACCGGAAGTGCTATGCGGGCGCTTCAGGGAAAAGTAGCCGGTATGAATGTTTCTTCCAACGGTTCTCCAAATCCTTGGGCTACTATCCGGATCCGAGGAGAAGGTACACTGAATAATAACGATCCGCTTTATATTATCGACGGAACTCCGACCACTCGGTCGATGGAAGAACTTGCCTCAATGGATATTGAGTCTATCCAAGTATTGAAGGATGCTTCATCCGCATCCATTTACGGCTCCCGGGCAGCCAACGGGGTAATTATTATTACTACCCGCAAAGGAAAGAAAGGTACTTCTGTCGATTTCAAAGCCTCTTATACGGTTACCAATAGTAAAAAACCATACGAACTGATGAGTACCGAACAGCGGGGGATCGCACAATATTGGGCGATAAAAAACGATAATTCCAATGCGGATCCCAATATGGTAGGCATTGGATATGTAAATGGTTATGGCGGTTTGTATCAATACCGGGATCACCAAGACGCTAACGGGAATTGGATATTGGATGATGTTTCGTGGAGAGAGTTTCTGGACCCGGTAGAGCAAACGATGCGGTCTGCCGATACGGATTGGCAAAAGGAAATATTAAGAACCGGCCAAATACAACAATACAATGTAACACTTTCGTCCGGAACCGATAGCGGAAATGCCTTGTTCGCTTTGGATTATTATAATAATGAAGGAACGATCAAAGGCAGTTTTTTCAGACGATTAAACGGACGCATAAATACAGATTACAGTTGGTTGAACGGTAAAGTGAAGGTAGGAGAGAATTTTACGGTTTCGCAGTGGGGATCAAGTACCAATATCGGAGATGGAAATTTAGGCGGATGCAGATCGCTGATGTCTATTGTTCCTGTTCATACTGCAGATGGGGCCGGCTGGGGAGGACCGATCGGTGGAATGAGTGACCGTCAGAATCCGGTTCGCTTAATTGAAGATAACAAGCAAAATTACCAAGATAATCTCAGACTATTCGGCAATGCCTATATCAATATCGAGTTTTTGAAAGGATTGACCTTCCGTTCTTCATTTGGAGCAGACCTTGTAGGATATTGGGCCAAAACGATGGACCTGACTTATCAGTCCGGATTTATGAGTGAGAGCCGTAATAAAGTAACTCAGAATTCCAATTATAATTTCGATTGGAATAACAGTAATGTACTGCAATATGTGGTGGATGTGAACAAGCATAATTTCGATATTATGCTCGCACAGGAAACGGTAGATCATTCCTATCAAAATCAGTGGGGAAGTCGCCGGGTATTCGCATTGGAAACTCCGGACTATATGCAGTTGGATGCCGGCGAAGAAGATCGGGAAAACGGTGGTGGAGCGAGTCACAATACATTAATCTCGTGGTTCGGAAAGGCAAATTATAAATATGATAATCGTTACCTGGCTTCGTTCACCCTTCGCCGGGATGCCTCTTCTGTTTTTGGAGAGAATAACCGTTGGGCGACCTTCTCCGCATTTAATTTGGGATGGCTTTTGAATAACGAATCCTACCTGAAAGATGCTTTATCCGGATTTTCCCTTTTGAAACTTCGTTACGGATGGGGACAAAACGGTAATTCCCGGATCGATGATTATGCGGCTTACCTGATGTATCAAGCGCTTTACGATCATTTTGCCGAGGATTGGAACTGGGGAACCGCGTATGATTTTACAGGACAGGGAGGCAATAATTTACCTTCCGGCTTCCGACGGACCCAACGGAATAACCCGAATTTGAAATGGGAAACCACAACCCAGCACAATATAGGGTTGGACGTTGGTTTCTTTGATTCCAAGTTCAGCGGATCTTTTGAGTACTATATTAAAAAGACTACCGATATTCTGATGAAACCGGGCACGGTAGCCACGCTGGGAGAAGGTGCCCACATGTGGTTGAACGGAGCAGATATCGATAACAAAGGTTTTGAATTGACATTAAATTATATGGATAAATTCGGAGAGATAGGTTTCGATGTAAGCGGTATTCTTTCACACAATAAGCAGAAAATTATTAAAGTACCGGAAGATGTGATCAATAATTTCGCCGGAAACGGAACGGATCAAAATATATTGGGACGTCCGCGATCTTCGATGTACGGGTATATTGCCGACGGTCTTTTTCAATCTCAAGCCGAAGTAGACGCCCATGCCAAACAGGTAGGCGCAGCTCCGGGACGTATCCGCTACCGGGATATTAATGATGATGGAAAGATCGATAGTGAAGACAGAACATGGTTGGGCAATCAGGATCCTGCATTGGAATACGGTATTAATTTGGCATTCACTTGGAAAGATTTTGACCTTTCTGTATTCTTCAACGGCGTGGTTGGGAAAAAACTGAATGTGCAGGGCTGGAAGTCATGGACGGATATTTATGCATTAAGCACCTCGGGAGAAAACTACGGCACCCGCATGCTGGATGCCTGGACACCTACGAATACCAATACAACGATTCCGGCCATGTCTATCAATAATTATAATGATGAAGGACGCTTTTCTACTTATTATATTGAAAGCGGCTCTTATATGAAAATCCGTAATATGGAATTGGGCTATTCCATTCCGAAAAGAATACTGGAAAAAGTAAAGATCAACCGGACCCGTTTAGCTTTAAGAGCCGATAATATATTGACCTTAAAGAAAACATGGGGTGATAACGCTTATACCGGCTTGGACCCCGAAACTCCGGGTAACGCCTATCCCTTACCGTTCTCCATGACATTTGCCGTAAATGTATCCTTTTAAATAACCTGAAAATAATCAATAATGAAAACATTTAATATAGTTATACTAAGCTTGTCTTTGGCTTTATTTGTTGCTTGCGAATCCATGCTTGACACAAAACCGCAAGGAGTGGTTGCCAACGAAGATTTAAATACACCGGAAAGGGCAGAACAAATGGTAACTGCCGCTTACTCATTTTGCGGACAAAATCATTTCAATAAACAAATGGGAATGCCTTATGAAGAAGGCTCCGTTCGCGGAGGAGAAGCATACAAAGGCGGCTCGGGAACCAATGATAATGCCGAACGAAACCGTTGGGAAACTTTTACCTATATGCAGGCTACGAATGTGGGTGATCTGGATAACCTGTGGTGGGTACATTATGTTGCCGTAGGTCGTATTCATGATGCCTTGAGGAGGGTTAAGAACCTGACAGCCGAAGAATATCCGGCAAGAGACCGACGTATCGCCGAACTTCGCTTTCTGCGTGGCCATATATATATGTATATGAAACAGTGTTTTAAATTCTTTCCTTATATTGACGAAGATGTTCCGGAAGACAGCTATGATAAGGTTAGCAACGACGAATTAACCAATGAGGAGTTATGGGGTAAGTTAATTGACGATTTCCGCCATGCAGCCGGTGTCCTACCCGATAAACAGGACGAAGTAGGCCGTCCCACAGCCTTCGCAGCCAAAGCATATCTTGCAAAAGCCCTCCTCTTCGCTGCATACGAACAAGACGATAAACATAATGTAATTAATATCAATCGTGAAAAATTGAGAGAAGCAGCAGTATTATGTAAAGACATCATTGATAATGCAGGAAAAAGCTTAGCCGCCGATTTTGCCGAGAACTACCTTTGCGAATATGAAAACGGATCGGAATCAATCTGGGCGATTCAGTATACAGCCGATACACCTCAAGGACGATTGAACTCTTGGTTGGTATCGCCGGTCAACTCCGATTACGGATGTTGCGGCTTCTTACAACCCTCTATTAATATGATGAATCGTTATAAAACAAACGATGGAGTACCCGATTTTAATAATTTCAATAACGGAGAGCCGCTGGATAATAAAGAAGCCTTCGCCAAAACACCCATGGACCCGCGTTTAATGCATACGGCTTGCGTACCGGGAATGCCTTGGAAATACGATCCTCCTTATATCATGCAGGAAAATTGGGTGCGGACTCCGGAAGTATACGGGTATTCCATGAGTCAGAAATTATTGGTATTACCGTCGTGCGATTGTTTTAAGAAGACCAATCCGTTTATGGGAGCCGGTTTGAACTGGGATGTGTTACGTTTGGATGAAGTAATGTTGTGGAGAGCCGAAGCCCTTATACAACTGGAAGAAAATATGGATGAAGCACTTGCTTTAATCAACCGAATTCGGGAACGTGCCGCCAACAGCACCGCTCGCTTGAAATTTGAAGACGGAACTCCCACCGGAAAATTTGATGTTCGGCCTTATCAACCGGGAGTAAATTGTCCGGCGTGGACGAAAGAATTTGCATGGCAGGCACTTCGTTGGGAACGTCATCTGGAATTTTCTACCGAGGGAAAATGGTTTTTCGACCTGGTGCGTTGGGGAATCGCTGCCGAATTTATGAACGAATACTTTGATGTGGAAAAAACACGTCGTTCTTATCTGAAAGACGCTAAATTTACGAAAAACAGGGATGAGTATTTTCCCATTCCTCAAGTACAGATCAGCTATGTAAAAGGATTGTATAAACAAAATACCGGATGGTAAAATAAGAAACCGACAACCGGTAACGGGAACCGAATACCAACGAGTTCCTCTTACCGGCCGTTGCCGGTCTAAAAAATAACGTATGAAAAACGGACATATCATAGCAAAAATAATCCCCGTGATGTTGGTCTTTTTCACGATGGGATTCATTGACCTGATAGGAATAGCCACCAATTATGTGAAAAGCGATTTCAGTCTTTCCGACACCTCGGCCAACGCTTTTTCGGTCATGGTTTATTTGTGGTTTCTTATCTTTTCGATTCCTACCGGTATGCTGATGAATAAGATCGGACGTAAAAAAACGGTACTTCTGAGTCTGATAGTTACTTTTATCGGATTAGGTATACCTTCCCTCGTTTACACCGGTTCATCAATGCTGCTTTGCTTTTCTTTGTTGGGATTGGGTAATACCCTGATGCAAGTGTCGTTAAATCCGTTGCTAACCAATATTGTGAGCAATAATAAGTTACCCGGATTTCTGACGCTCGGACAGTTTGTAAAAGCCATAGCCTCTTTTTTGGCTCCTGTTATTGCAGCACATGCCTTAATTCATTACGGAAACTGGAAACTTCTTTTTCCCATTTTTGCCGGCATTACCTTCATGACCACGGTTTATCTTTATTTCACGGAGATCAAAGAGCATCCGATTGAAGGAAAGCCGCCTTCTTTCAAGGAATGTATCTCTTTATTGGGCGACAAAACCATATTGATCTTGTTTTTCGGGATATTGGTACATGTAGGAATTGATGTAGGTATAAATATTACAGCACCCAAGCTATTAATGGAGCGAGCCGGTATGGCCCTTACCGAAGCAGGCTATGCTACCGGTTTATATTTCCTGTTCCGCACGTTCGGTTGTCTGGCAGGAACTTTCATACTGGCTAAATTTCCACCGCGGATCTTTTTCATTATCAGCGTAGTGTTGATTTTGGCGGGAATATTGGGATTGTATGTCACTTTCGAACCGGCAACAATCTATATGTGTGTCGCATTAATAGGCTTAGGTAATTCCAATGTGTTTCCGATTATCTTCTCTCGTGCGTTGATGTATATGCCTGCGCGTAATAATGAAGTTTCCGGACTGATGATTATGGGAATAGCCGGAGGAGCTGTTTTTCCGGTTTTGATGGGAATGATTTCCGATTGGTTGGGCGGACAAGTCGGAGCAGTGATCGTGTTGACGGGGTGTGTAACTTATCTGATATTTCTTATGGTAAGATTTAAATCCCTCCATAGTCAAACAAATTCCCTCAACCCCTAGGCAGTCATCCCGACAGCATCGTTTGTTCGACAGTCAACTGTCCCGATCCGGTGATTTAAGAAAAAAACCATACATTTGGGCGAAAGAATGTCTCCGGGAAATAGAAAATCGATCCCTTCTTTCTTTGCTTCCGTGGAAGGCAAAAGAAAACAATAATATTTTATTAACAATAAACTTTAATTAAAGAAAAAGAATATGCACTTCATTGGAATAGATATCGGAACCAGTTCTGTAAGCAGTGTTGTTTACGACTATAAAAGAAAAAAAACGGAATCGTTTACGACTAAAAACGATTCCGTTCTTCCGGCAGCTGCACCTTGGGAAAAGCTTCAGTCACCACAACGCATCATCGAAATTGTTACAGAAATAATGGAAGGCTTTTTTGCCCGATATTCCGATATCCGCGGAATCGGTGTCACGGGACAAATGCACGGAATGCTTTATTTGGATAACCGGGGAGAAGCTATAAGTCCCCTCTATACCTGGCAGGATGGCAGAGGAAATCAACTTTATCAAAATAACCAAACTTATGCATGTTTTCTGTCGGAGGAAACGGGATACGCTCTTGCAAGCGGTTTCGGAGCGGTAACCCACCATTACAACCGTGAGAATGGGTTAATACCTGCCGGAGCCAACCAAATTTGTACCATCATGGACTATGTTGTTATGAAACTTACCGGACGACCGACTCCGCTGACGGATCATTCTACCGCAGCCAGTCTCGGTTTTTTTGACTTGGAACGCCTCACATTTGATAGAATTGCATTAAAAAAAGTCGGTATCGATCCGGCTTTTCTGCCGGAAACGGTTGATTCGGTTTCCGTCGCCGGTTATTATAAAGAACGGATTCCGGTCTATCCGGCTATCGGTGATAATCAGGCTGCTTTTTTAGGCTCGGTTAAAGATAAACATACATCATTGCATATTACCGTAGGCACCGGCAGCCAAATTTCCGTTTATTCCGAAAAGTATCTGAAAATACCGACATTTGATACACGACCTTTCCCGGGGGGAGGATACCTCCTGGTCGGTGCCGCTTTGTGTGGAGGACAAGCTTATGCGATACTAAAAAACTTTTTTGAAAAGACCTTGAAGAAGTTTACCTCCGATTTGCCGTCCGAATCGGATATTTACCGTATAATGAGTGAGGTCTCCTACAAAGAGAATACAAATGACCTTCCCTTAGTCGAAACCCTTTTCAACGGCACCCGTTTTTCTCCGGACAAAAGAGGATCGATTACTTCTATTTCATCCGAAAACTTTACTCCCGATAATCTGATTCTGGCTTTTTTAAAAGGGATCAGTAAGGAACTTTATAACTTTTATGAATATTTACCGGAAGAAATTAAAAAGGAAAAAGATATCATTATCGGCTCGGGAAATGCATTAAAGAAGAATCCTTTATTATGCAAAGCCTTCGAAGAGCAATTCCATATCAACTTATCTTTCTCGGGCTGTCGGGAAGAAGCCGCCTTTGGAGCCTGTTTGAATGCTATAAAAGAAATATAAATCCGTCGGAGTCATCCGCCCACGCACGAAACCTGACATTTCCCCGCCTCACGGCGGGAGAACTGCCCTCTAATTTAAAGTAAAATAATCAATGAATATTCTTTATCATTCCGGCCTTTCAATAACAGAGACAGATGCATTGGCATCATCATCAAAAGAAAAAGAATAAGAGATATCTGTATTTCCCGTCGAAAAACGATAAAAGGAAGGGACTATCTTCCCGTTTTGTTTGTTTTCAATGACAGTATATGCCTTTTCTTTATCTTTTTTGAAAGCTTCCAGAAATTTCGTTACCAGGTCTTTATTATTCTCAATGGTCAAACTTTTGATGACTTGTTGAGTCTTCTTGGTCTCTTTGTCTTTCTGATACACAATATTCATATCTACCGATTCCATCGATTCGCATTTTTTAACCAGTGCATTTAAGTTGTCCTGAGCTGTTGCACAAGAAGAAAAAAGTCCTGCCAGTAATACAAATAAACAGGATGTGATTGTTTGTTTCGCCTTCATAAGTTGATAATATTTTAAGTTATAAATCCAATATTTTTCTCACTTCTTCCCGGACACGATCATCCGGAAATCGATAAAGCAATTTCATTCGATGTTCCCGGAGATATTCTTGCGTCAATTGATTTTTTGCTTCCGGTTGGCCGGCACGACAAACCAAAGCTTCCGCCTCCTTCTGTTTTTGAATGGCCTGCAAAACTGTTTTTTCCAACTCCGGACCGATTTTATCCGGATCGGTAATACGAACTCCTCCTCTAACGATATAGCTGCCTTCATACGGGTTAAACGAGTCTTCCTGTTGGGAAAAGAATAAACTTACACCTGCCAAAATCAAAAATGAGGCCGCTAACGACGAATAGAAAAGAAGTCGGGATCTCGTCAAAGAATACCGGGACTTTTTTTTCTTTTCGACTCCCAACTCGGCAGCAATTCCGGTTTCGAAGTAAGCAAAGAAAGCTTTATACGGAATCAACTCATCGGGAATTTCCCCGGTTCTGAAAAAAGAATATAATTCTTTCTCTTCTTCATTGGAAGTCTCTCCTTCCAAGAAACGTTCCACTAATTTTTCAATGTATTTCTCTTCCGCTTTCATCTTTTTTCCATTTTAAAAAATAATTCCTTTACCCGCTTGCGGGCTCGCGACAGGTTCATCCGAATCGCTTCGGGAGAGCTTCCGGTCAGTTCGGCGATTTCTTCGACCTCGAATCCGTCCACATGTCTCATCCGCAATACACTCTGCTGCAATCCGGGCAATTGATCTATGATATGCATGACGTGCCGGACATTATCTTTTTGCTCCAATGCCATATGAGGACTTAAAGAGTTATCCGATAAATCATAGCCTTCGGGAAAACTTCCGGTCCGATCCCGGACTTTCAACCGGTTCAAACAAAGATTCTTGGTGATCTGAAACGCCAGTGCGGGAACGGCATGGTAACGGTCCAATTCCTTCCGTATATGCCACAATTTCAAAAATACCTCTTGAATAATATCTTCCGTTCCTTCCCGGTCATTCAAGATATGATTGGCATACACCAGCAATTGACTGCGCAATATCAAAACTTCCTGTTTGAACTGTTCTTGTTCCATTCTATATCTATTGACAATTCAATGATGAAAATGTAACATTCTTTTATAAAAAAATGAGTTTCATCCCGCTTGCAGGTAAAAACATAACTCGGGAAGATAACCGGCTTTAA
>DAIQOU010000674.1:0-2611 GCA_036787725.1 Bacteroidales bacterium | reverse complement strand
CCCGGCCGACCGGTTATACATCCGCATATAGACCCGACTCAGTTCTTCCAACAATTCGGACATTTCTCGCGGACTGATTTCTTTACGAAAAAATTGTACCAACGGCATTTGATTTATTTCTACCATAGTATAAAGTTTTTAATTGTTTAACACGTCGACAAAGAAAAACGAAACTCTCCGGATATTTTATTTACCAAAAGAGTAAAGTACCGGTACCGTGAGTAAAATACTTTTTTAAGTGAGTAAAATACGCATGCCTTTTTTGAGTGAAGACTTTTTCCTATATTTGCGATTGACAAAAAAACACACTCAACTATGAATACTTCTGCATTATCTCCTGCACAACGGCTTCGCCACGGACGCAATGTCAAACGGTTGCGCGAAATATTGGGTATCAAACAAGAAGAGTTGGCTCAACGGATGAGTCTTTCTCAACAAACTGTTTCCCGTTTGGAATCTCAGGATGAATTGGATTCGGAATGGCTGGATAAGTTTGCCAATGCTTTGCACGTACCCGTCGAATCCATTGAAGACTTCCGCGAAGAGGCTGCTCAGAATATCTTTTCGGGAACATGGAATGATCAAGCTTCCAGTATAGTCACTACCTATCAACCCTCTTTCAATCCGATCGATAAGATAGCCGAATTGTACGAGCGGTTACTGAAATCGGAGAAGGAAAAAGTGGAGCTGTTGGAGCAACGGCTTAAGGAGAAAGAATGAGTAGTTTTTGATACAGGATTGCGGGATTGCCATGATTTACATGTTAATCTTGTCAATCCCGGAATCCTGTCAAAAAATTTCAACCGTACATCATGAGAAATATTGTTTTAACAGCAGCCTTTGTCTTTCTTGTTTCCTGCCAACGCAAACCGGAAAGTGTATCCTTCGAACCCATTTCCAACGAGACGATTTCATTATTGGAGGAGAACCCGCCGACGGAGATTGCCGAGGAGGACAAAAAGGAACCGATCCTTCTCCCGGACGGATTGGCGGCACTTGTTCCCGATGATTTTGCAGTGACGGAAGTAGTATCGGGCGATTTGAATAAAGATTCTCGAGAAGATTATGTATTGATCATAAAAGATACCGATAAAGAAAATATCGCACAAAACCGGTTTGAAGAAGTCGCGGATCGTAATCGTCGCGGCATAATCATTGCATTCAAAGAGGGAAACGGATACAACAAGGTCGTTGAGAACCGTTCCTGTTTTTCATCCGAAAACGAAGACGGAGGGGTTTACTTTCCACCCGAATTATCCGTGCATATCAATAAGAACAATAACTTGGAAATTAACTACGGTCACGGCAGATACGGCCATTGGGGATATATGTTTCGTTATCAAAATAAGGCATTTGAATTGATTGGTTATCATGCGAGCGAGAACAGAGGCCCTGTCGAATTGTCGAAAGTAAGCATTAACTTCTCCACCAAAAAGAAAAAAATATCCGTTAATACCAATCCGGAAGGCGATTCGGGAGAAGAAGTTTGGGAAGAAAAGTGGGAAGATTCTGAAATAGACGAACTCGTAAATCTTCAAGACATTGAGGATTTTGATTATTTAGAGTTATGAAATAAAAAGAATAATGTTGGAAACCGTAATAAGTTGAAATAAGCAGACTAAAAGAATCAGTTCCAAAATTTTGAAAAACAGTATAAAAGAAGAAATGCAGGATCACAGGAAATATAAAGTATTCTACACGTCAATAAGCTCTTGATTTGCTTTCGGCCGGGCTCAAAATACAGTTTCGAAGGTTTGGTTGTCTGCTCGGACATTTGGTTTGGCATAATACGCTATTTGGCAGCGAATTATATTCGCCGAAAATAAAACGGGTCGAAAAAATATTTTTGTGCGGTCGGAATGAATATGGTTGGCAGGATACTGTATATTGAATTGATGGATTTGGAAATCTTACACCATGCAAAGCCAATAAAGATGTCACTGATTGCTTATTACAGGTAGGAAAATTACTTAAAGAGAAAAAAAGGATGAAATTAACTATTGAAAAGTATATTAAAGAAGATGAGTTCTATCTGTATATGGATGGAAAACTCATCTATAAACGCCTCTTGAAAACAGGAGAAGAAAAAATAGTTGATGTAATGGCTTATGACAAATATATTTATGCCGGTATAGCAGATATAGAATGTAAAGGAATAGATCTTATTTGCCTCAAAGCCGGAATTAAAATGAGGACTTCATCTGAAGGCGGCAGGAAAACCGGTTTTGCATCCGGATACAGACCCAACCATGTTTTCACTCACACACAGCAAGGTATATGGACCGAATCATTTATGGGAGATATAGTTTTTGATGATTCGGAGTTAATATTTCCGGGCGAAGAACGAATCGTCACTGTAAGATTTTTATGCTATTCGTCCATCGAAAGATATATGAATGTTGGTCGACAATGGTATATTTATGAAGCAAACAAATTGCTTGGCATAGGTGAAATATTGGAATTTATCTGATTAAGATTCGCAATGAGAAATAATATAAGAAGAAATCGGAATATTGGAACGTCTAAGCAAGGTTATGGACAGAACAATAAATTAAAAGCAGGGGATTCTTTTGTCGAAAAACTTATTGGATATAGAAAGCAGAAAGTAGTT
>DAIQOU010000673.1:0-2617 GCA_036787725.1 Bacteroidales bacterium | reverse complement strand
TGGATATATTGAATAAAAGGCTTGATTATATGGAGCTATATAATCCGATTATTTCCGATGAGGCGGAAGAGTCGGTTCGAAAATTAATTGTTGATAAAAAAAATAAATTGGACAGTAGAGATGTAGAAGTAGACACATTAGCCGAGTTGGCTTCAGTGCAATTAAAACATATTGATCCCAAAGCGTATGAAACATGTGGAGTTAAAGCAAAAAAAGAAGAAGAGAAGACCGGAAAAGATGCTTTCATCAGAACATTAAAGACGGAATTTAAAGATAAATTCAAAACGCCACACAAATATATCTGTATAGTACATGCAGACGGAGATAATATCGGAACAATTATCAATACATTAAATGAGGGTGAATTAACAGAATTATCCAATCGATTACTGGAATTTGGACAAAAAGCATGTGGGAAAATTAAAGCTTTTGGAGGACTTCCTATTTATGCAGGAGGGGATGATCTGCTTTTCATTGCTCCGGTTGTTTTCGGAAAAGAAGAGGAAGAAAAGACTATTTTTGATTTAATTGACCGAATCAATAACGTTTTCCAAGAATCTAAAGTGCCGGAAATAATAGGGGAAGATCCGGAAACCAAGAAAAAATTAATCCCTTCCATGTCGTATGGCATTTCTATTACATATTATAAATACCCGTTATATGAAGCGTTGAATATGTCTCGTGAATTATTGTTTGATGTAGCTAAAGAATTGCGTGAAAATAGAAAAGAAAAAGGTACAAAAATAAAACAAGCTATTGCCTGGACGTTGCAAAAGGGTAGTGGATCGAGTGTCAGTGCTGCATTTTCTACATCAGCGGTTGAAGAAAAACTTTCCTCTGCGTTTGATAAGCTTTTGACGAATATTAGTTCTAAAACTGATCCCAATTTAATAACTGCAGTGATTCATAAGATTAAGTCGAATGAAGAGTTACTAAAGATTATAATGGAAGATGAGAAATGCTTGATTCGGATAAATGCTTTTTTTGAAACAACACTTGAATATAATAGTAAGAAAGAGTCTGAGCAGAAATACCTTAATGCAGTGAAAGAGTTGTTGTTAACTTCATATTTAATTACTAATGATATAAAAGAAACGGTGAGAATTGTTTACGCTATGCTTCGTACGGCTAAATTTATAAAAGGATTGGAGGACGATAAAGATGAATAAATATTTAATTACACTTACCCCGATAGATACTTTCTTCTTTGGTGGGGAAATTACGTTTACGCGAGGCCGTAAGGAATTTAAGAAGGATGAAAAACTTTTGGATGAAGAAAAAGAACTGAAAAATTTTAATGAATCTTTCAGCAGTTATGTAATTAAATCGAACCTGTTTCCTCAACAGACTTCGTTATTGGGAATGCTCCGTTTCTTGATTTTATCGAACAATAAGATCTTATTCTCGATTTCGAACAATAAAATCATAGCGGATAAAGATGAGGTGCAAGAGGAGATTGGAGAGAATAGTTTTCATCTCAATAATCGGGATTATAGCAAGATCGACTTTAAGAAAATTCACTCTCTGTCTCCTTGTTTTTTGCAACGTAAAACAAATACTGATTGGGTTAATTTATTTTGTTCTTCTTTGGACTATGACTTGAAGAAGGTCTCATTAGAAAAAGGACAAAGTTTGTTGGAAACTAAAAGTAACTACATTCCTGTTATCGACGGATATAAGGCAAAAGATGGTTTGAAGACTTTTTATTTAGGTGATAACCTTCCTCTTGAAGAATCAAAACTCTTTGCGGAAGATGTTCGGATTGGGATAAATAAAGATTATAGCGGAAAAACACAAGACAATGCTTTTTATAAACAAATTTTTTATCGGTTAGCTGATAAATATAAAAAAGCAAAAGATAATGAGGAACTTATGAGTCAAAAGTTACGATTTGCATTCTATGCAATGTTGGATTATAATTTTGACAAAGAAAAGTACATTGTTTCTTTAGGTGCCGATAATTCCCGGTTTATTCTTCAAGCTCAATGCATCGAAGAAAATACTCAAACAAAATGTTTAACCGAGGATTTGAAAAGGCTCCTTCCGGGAAATTATTTTAAAACAGACAACTTTGATTGCCATTCTAAAATCATGCTGCTTTCTGATGCATTCTTAGAGAAGCAAGATATTGAGGATTGTATATTCAGTATCAACGATACTGTTTGTTTTCGTTTTCTTATATCTTCAGTCAATACAGAAAATTATTATAGGTTTACAGGAGAGAAGAGACTGAAACGGAGCAATAAAAAATACAATCTTTATAGGAAAGGGTCTGTTTTTTACTTTGATAATGAAAAGAGTTTAGAGGCATTCGAAAAAGCTTTACAGACGAAAGAACGTTTTTATCAAATAGGTTACAATTATTATTTCAAAACAATAAAAAAATAAGATAAACATGAAAAATACAATATGGCTGATCACAGCAAAAACAAATTTGCATGTAGGAAATGAGAATACTTCAAGTTATGGGCTGATAGATAAGTCTGTTCAGAGAGATGTAGTAACCGGTTTACCCTGTATAAACGGAAGTTCTTTAAAAGGAGCCTTAAATGAGTTTATGTCTCACATCCTAAATAAAGATACGGATTTTCTAATTCAGGTGTTTGGTTCGGATAAA